>JACQSS010000070.1 GCA_016211195.1 Candidatus Woesearchaeota archaeon | reverse complement strand
CCGGTGATAACAATAACCTTTGGATTTTCTGCCATAGATCCTCCTCGTTCTGCCGGCAATCTTGTGAGTTATATAAAAGATGCTATTCCTGTCCGTTTATTACAATCGGTGACGGATAAGCACAACAAGACTGCCGACAGCATCCGCTACACCATCCCATGCATCCATCACCCGGCCGGGTACAAAAGACTGATGGATCTCGTCAGTCACCCCATAGACTATTGTTGTCATGATGGCAATGTATGCTGCATAGCGCATGTTTTCCCGCCTGCAAGCACGCAGCACAAGCAGTGACAGTCCCGCGTAGACGATTGCATGCAGCATCTTATCATTAATGCGAAGAAGGCTGACTGGGGTGGGGAGTACTGGTTGCGATGAGAGGTAAAAGATACCGGCCATGTATAAAGCAACAGGGGCCCATGACGAAAAACGGTTAAGCATATGTTAACCACGGTGACGGGCACTCGCCATGCACAACACGGAAGAATGCTTCCTGCAACAATTTTGTGAGAGGACCAATCCCTTTCATTTTCCGGTTATCATATTCAACAATAGGCGTTATCTCTGCAGCAGTGCCGGTAAAGAACAGTTCATCTGCAGTATAACACTGGTCACGGGTCACCTGCTCAATCTTCCATGGGATGCCGTACTTCTCTCCAAGCTGCAGCACCGTGTCCCGGGTAATCCCTTCTAACGCAGACGTGGTGGGGGGTGTCACTAATGTCCCCTTGGCAACAAGAAAAACATTCTCGCCAGGTCCTTCTGCAACATGGCCTTGTGCATCGAGTAGGATTGCCTCGTCATATCCCATTTTTTTAGCCTCCCGCTTGGCAAGAATCGCTTGTGTATAATTCCCTGAGACCTTGGCATTCAGCGGCATTGCATCGGGCGCCGGCTTTCTCCATGATGACGTCATAACACGGACTCCCTTTTCCAGACCATCACCGAGATATGCCCCCCATTTCCAGATTGCAATCCCCGCATCTGCGGTTTTACCGATAGTATTAATCCCCATCTCTCCTTCACCATAGTACAGCAAAGGACGGATATAGCATTCGTCCACATTATTTTTCCGTATGGTCGCAATACACGCATCCCGTAAGTGTTTCTGCGTCCAGGCAACAGGCATGTCCATAATGTGTGCTGAGTGATACAACCGCATAATGTGGTCGTCTAATCGCAAGATTGCGGGGCCTTGTCTCGTTTTATAGCATCGTATCCCTTCAAACAAAGCGCCGGAATAGTGGAGACTATGTGTGAGAAAATGCACCGTTGCCTGCTCCCACGGAACAAACGTGCCATTCATCCAGATCCATTGTGTCTTTTCCATTATCTCACGAGGATTGCTGGTTTGCCGGGTAAGGCGGCCCGTGCTTTCTGCTCAGTTGTCTTGTCAGCCATCATTATTTTAATATTGCATCCAAATGTTTGTTCAAGGTCTGCACATGCGTCGTGCAATGTTGCCTGCTCGTCTTCCTGCCCCAATACAAATGTCGGTATCTTACCCACATCTTTCAGTAATGCCGGCAGAATTTTTGTTACATCTTCCCCCCGCTTCCGAAGGTCCGTCTTCATCACCGCGTTGAAAATTGTCTTCTGGTCGTGGGTTTCTTTCAGCAGGTCCTTAACCAGTGAAACCAACTCACTTTTCCAGTGGTCTGCAACAAACAATGTTATTTCCTTCGGCTGTACATTGACCAATCTGCAGACAGTCCGGATGTCATTCTCGATGTTTTCAATAAATTCCTCTTTATACTCTGCAATCGCATTAATCTTGCTGATATCAGCATGTGGCCATGCTGCGATAGAGATAAACCCCTTCTTGCCTGCTTTCTGCCATAACTCTTCAGCAAGATGAGGAGTAAGTGGTGCAAGGAGCAAAAGCCATCGCGTCAGGATATACTCATTAACCCGTGCAAGATCCTCCCGTGTCAATTTCCGGGTCCCCTTCTTATACCAGTTCATCAACTCGAAGAGGACCAATGTTGCATAATCCCTCAGTTCCATAGCTGCCAGTTTCTCTGTTGCCTGTGCAGTGATTCTCTCCACGCGTGAGATCAAGGACAGTGTACTTTTTGGCAATGGGCCTGTTGCCCGATGGGCAATACAACTTTCAAGGATTCTGCACAAGGTGCCTAAGTGATTCTTCATCTTTTCTACTTCAGCAGTCTCCCAATTGCATGTGCTCTCGACACTGGTTGAGTTGCACATAAATGCACGGAAGGTGTCCGCGCCATATCTTTCATTGACTTCAAGAAGGGTCACCACGTTCCCTTTTGACTTCGACATCTTTTCCCCTTCACTGAGGACCATGCCATGGAATGTCACTTTCTTTGGCCATTGGTGTTTTGAGAAGATCGCCACATGGGCAAAAATCATGAATGACAAGTGATTGGATAAATGTGCGGCAAATGTATGGCGATGATCAAACGGATACCAATAAGAAAATTCCTTGTGTAATGCATCAAGCACTTTCCTTGGCACACCACATTGATCAGCCTTTCCCTCGCCAAGCAACACATAATCAAAGAAATCCTCTGTCAGATGCTTTTCCTGCAGCTTGTATTGCCGGATAAGGTGGCAGAGGGGATACAATGCCATGTAAATTGTAGAATCTGAGAGCGATTCAATGACCCATCGGGGATCAAACGGTAGTTTGGTTCCTAATCCGCGACGCCGTGCGCATGGCCGCTTGTCGAGCCACAAGAAAGTATCTTCAAACTGCTTGCGATACTTTTCCGGCACAACTTCCATCTTTTTCAATGCTTCACGGGCGTGCTCCTTCCACTTACCTACGGTGAAGTCAAGGAACCATTGCTTGTCAATAACGGCAATCACAACCTTGCTTCCATCCCGTGCCTTTGCGGGCCTGCTTGTCTCGAATATGATGGCTCCCTTCTTCCCAGTCAGCAACGCTGCTTTCATCTCGTCACGGGCCTTGGTCGTTGCCATACCCGAATACTGGCCGCATGTTTCCTTCATGACTCCTGTGTGGAAGCCCACCTTGTAAATCTCTTGGGTTGCCTCTGTCAGCTCCTTCTTCTGTAGAACAGAAGTAATACCTTGCTTCTGGCACAATGTCACAGCGGGCAGATCACCATACCCCTTCGATGTAATAATGGGAATAGGTTGTATTTTTCGTATCTCTTTATGATCAAGATGATATTCAGTGCAGAGGTCTTCGGAATCTTGCAGTGTCTTTAATGACATCCAGTCAAATGGCGCATCTGATGGAACTGACGTGACAATCCCCGTTCCACGGTCCGGGTCGCAGTGTTTTGAAGGAAGAATGATAATCTCTTTTTCAAGGAATGGCGCTGTGCAATACTTCCCCAGCAAGTCCCGACCTTTTACTGTCCCTGTTTTGGTAACATTATACTCCTGCAATATGAGCTTATCAAAGCATTCCTCACTGGCAATCCATCTCTCTTTCCCGACCTGTGCAACACTATACGTGACATCCGGGTTGACCCACACGTTCGTCTGCCCAAACAGTGTTTCAGGCCGTAAGGTTGCGGCAACCAGCATCTGGTCTCCAAAAGGAAATTTGACCAATACAAATTCCTGCTTTTCAACCGGGTCAAGGTCCCCATCAATGATGTCGTCCTCGCCTACGGCATTGGCCAATGCAACGCTATAAAGCACGGGATATTTTCCTTGCACGAGATAGCCGCTCTTTCTATACTTACGGAACTGCCACTCAACCAGTTTCTGATGCTCGATATCACCAGATGTGAAGCTTCTCCTCCAGTCCACGCTCAAACCCAATGTCGAAAATTCATCTTTCATTTTCGGGATGAAAAAATCAACAATCTTCTGGGGATCTTCAAATGATGCCACAATCCGCTCTACTTCCTCTTCATTCTTGACATATGTCCGCACGTATTCCTTATATAAGTCAATTTTCTGGGGGTCCTTGTTCTTAATCGCAAGGCTAATACCCAAGACAGGAGTTCCGGAGATGTGGAATGCAATGGGGAAAAGAACATTCTTTCCCTTCATGCGCAGGAATCGTGCATAGACATCTGCCTCAGTCACGACACGTGCATGGCCAATGTGTAATGACCCCGAGATATAAGGGTATGGGATGGTAATGAAGAATTTCTCCTGCTCGTTTGCGTTGGCCTCAAAAATCCGTGCCTTTGTCCAGGCCTCCTGCCATTTCCGGTCCATGGGCAGCATGGACAATGGTCACTATAAAAGGTTTTTGCAAAACCGTTAAATACCAAGAAAGCAAGGATAACCAATGCTCGAACGAATCCTCAAGACATGTGCGCTTGTCTTAGTACCGTTGGCGCTTGCAAGCGGTGTCTATGCTGACGAACGTGAGACGTGTCATCGCGTCCCCAAGCGCGTGCACCGAAAAGTTATCCGCCAAGCTCCACGAACAATTGACTACCTTATCATCCATTGTACCGAAGGCCCAAGCGCACAAAGTGCCATTGGCGCCCTTCAGGACCGTGGGTTATCTATCCATTACATCATTGAACGCGATGGGCGTGTGCTGAAGGAAACGCCGGAAGGAAAGGTTGCGTATCACGCAGGGAACAGCCGCATCAGCAACATGAATGCGCGATCCATCGGTATAGAGCTCGTCAACTGGGGAGAAGTCTATAAGAAAAAAAATGGGTACTACGTCACCCCTAAACTCATAAAATACAATCCTGAGAAATATGGGGATCCTGTCTCAGGACGGAACAAGCTCTGGGCACCTTATACAAAGGAACAGATGGAATCGCTTGCAGCCCTGACCATTGATATCTGCCAAAGGAACAAAATCCCCACTGATAGAAAACATGTCCTTGGGCATGAGGACGTTGCCGATAAGCAGGATCCAGGAGCAGCATTTAATTGGCCTTGGTATATTAAAGAAATAACTAAAACTTCCTGAACTGAGCGACGTCTTCTAATTCTATGTGGGTCATCAATGCTGCCCGGCAGCAATACCGGTCAAGCTTCTTGTCGTCAAGGAATTTCTTCCGTGCTGCATTGCGTGCCTCTTCAGGACTTTTCGTGACTTTGTCCTGGAACTCTTCAAAGAGATGACCTATTGGTTTTCCGCAAGTAAAACATCGTACGGGAATGGACATTGTGCTCACCTGTATGACTTCTGGCGTGCTGCGCGCGCCTTTGAATCGTTTGGCTTTCTTGTTTCCTTACGCCGGACATCCGCGACAAGCAAATGCCGGTCATACGCAAGGAATGTCTTCTCCAGTTTTTTGTCGTGTTGTGCAAGTGCCCGGGCGACAGCAAGGCGTGCAGCTTCTGTCTGGCCTGCAATGCCCCCTCCATGCACCACAACGTCGATATCCATCTCATTCTTTCCAGCAAGAATCAATGGCTCCTGAATTTTGAGTTTCATCAGCGCTTGTTCATACGCATCAAGGGCGACATGATTGACACGTACCAGACCTGTGCCCGTATGCAATGTTGCACGTGCAATGGCACGTTTCCTTTTCCCTGATGCAGTAATGGGCTTCATTCTTTCACCTTCGTCCACCAAGAGCAAAACATAATTCTCCGACGGTCATTGTCTTCAGCGTGGGCAGCTTCTGCTTGTCTGCCTTGGGCAAGGTCATTGCCTTTTCCTCAACGCCCGGATTACCGGCATAACATCTTATCCGCCTGAGGGCAGCTCTCCCTCGGGCACGTTTATGCGGCAACATCCGCTTGCACACACGCTTCACAAAGCGGTCTGTCACGCGTGGCTGATAGGGGCCGTTCATTGTATTACCCAGTTCATAGATACGTTGATACCGTGTAATCGTTGCTGCGCGGTTTCCCGAAATGACAATCTTCTCACAATTGGTAATAATAACCTGTTCACCGAGTAGTGCCTGCTTTGCTGCAAAGGAGGCCACCCGTCCAAGGATAAGATTTGTACCGTCTATATGCATCGTTGTCACCCAATAACCCGTACACCAGATCCGTCTGGCTTTGTGCGCATTAGTTCTGTAATCTGGATATATTTGCTTCCGCTCTGCTTTAGTTTCTCCAATGCGCTCCCTGAAGCGCTGAAAGCAGCCACCGTCACTTTATGGGTTAGTTCCCCATTACCCAAAAGTTTGCCCGGCACAAGGACGATATCGTTTTCTTGTGTGTGCTGGTCGAGCTTCATGAGGTTCACGACACGCTTTGCACGCGCACTCCGCTGGAGTTCATGAGCGACCATCCGCCAGAGGGATACCTCTTTCTCGACGCCGAGCTTATGCAATGCTGTGATAAGCTCCTTTGTCCATTCGTTTGTTGGTCCGGTTCTTTTCATGGTTGATGCGAGGGAAGGGATTCGAACCCTTGCACCCACTAAGGGACTAGCCGTTTAATGGTTTTTGCCAGCCTCAAGCTAGCGCATTTGGCCAGGCTCTGCCACCCTCGCTTAGGACAGTGCCTTTACTTTTTCTTCAAACTCATCGCATTTGTCTGCCAATACCTCACATGCTTTTTTGATGATTGTCTTCGTCTCAAGCTGGCCCCATGCCTCAACTTCGAAGTAAAAGTTCTCCTGATTTTCAGAGACTTTTACCACACTTCGGGATGCGTCCTGACAGGCATAGCAAAGGATGCATCGTTCCTTGTAGTCTTTAACCAGCTCAACGTTGTCTTTCTTTTCTACAAATAACTCCCGCGGGCAGCTCTTCGCTACTTCCTTGGGATTATCAACTTTCTTAGTGATCTCAACGATAGGCTCAAAGCGGTAAAATGTTGTGCCCGGAGACCATTTTGCATGGACACGGCCAACACCCAATGTTGCAGTCGCTTCTAGTTCCAATTCCTGATCCTTGAGGAGCTTACAGACGATTGTCTTGGGATAAGCAGGCACTACTTTCGGGTCCTGGCTTTCGATCTCTTCTGCATAGACGGTCTTAGGACCCTTCGCTTTTAAGATAAGCTTAAGCCGGCATCGTGCACAACCTTCCCCCTTGCATGCACATAAGTGGGGCAATGCATAAGACTTGAGATCTGTCTTGAGGACAACAAGACCCAGTCGATGCGCAATAACCTCATCATATGCTGAGGAACTGTTCTTGCGGAATTCAACCGTTGCAATGGCCATGGTCGGAACTTCATTGATGCATGCTCTGCGTAATGCATTCGCGAAAGGTACACTTGCCTTCTCAAGGATGAAGGTCATTTTTTCCTTGTCCTTGTTCACTGCTTTGATATTCATACACGTCGTCCTCGCTTGCCGCCTTTCTTACGGCACCCGTCATGTGGCAGGGGTGTCACATCGTCGATAATGCCTATCTTCAGTCCCATCCGTGCAAGTGCGCGAATGGCTGCCTGTGCACCCGGTCCAGGATTTGTCGGACCGTTGTGGCCGCCGGGGGCTTTTACTTTTACGTGGATAGCATTGCAGCCTTTTTCCAGCGCAAGCTCCGCTGCCTTCTTGGCTGCCATCATTGCAGCAGTTGGGCTTGATTCAAGCCTGTCTGCCTTGACAACTTGTCCGCCAGAGCTCAATGCAAGTGTCTCTGACCCAGTGATGTCGGTGATATGTATAATCGTATTATTATAAGATGCATAAATATGTGCAATGCCCCAGACGGGCTCATCCCGTCTCTTCTGTGCTGGTTGCTCTGCTTCACTCATTTGGATTCACTCTTCACTGCGCGCTCCGGGTGGTCCGGATTGGCGAAACTTGATGCTGGTTTGAATGTGACAAAATCCTCTTCTGCCCTGGACACAAGATAAGATGGTGAGCTCACAATGCGGTCCTTGACCAGTACGTGCTCGTGGTTGATGAATTGCCGTGCCTGATTTGCTGACCTCGCTAATTTCCTTTGAACCATGACTGTCTGGAGGCGTCTATTCAGCACATCCCTTATCGTTAATGACAAGACATCAGTAAGTGTGCCTGTTGGGGGCATCAGGCCGAGTGAACTCAATCGAGTGAGCAATTGTTTCTTCTCGACTTCTGCCTGTGGTGTGTGCAATGCGATAAGTCGCTTTGCCTGATAAGCAACAGTTGCAAGGAACGTCTTTCCTCTCCAGATCTCCCGCATTTTTTTCAAGCCATATTCCTTTGCCAGCTTGTGCTCTTCTTCAATCCGCTCAGCCCGCCATGGGTGGCTTGGCTTGTTGAATTTCCGTCTGATTTTTCGTGGATCTCCCATTTATGGCACCTATGTTTTCTTGCTGCCGGCCTTTGCACGCTTCACGCCCTGTACCTTGCCTTTATTGGCACGGAAATGCGATTTGGTGCGCTGGCCGCGGACTGGCTGATGATGTGCATGACGATAGCCGCGGTACGACTTCATCTTCTGCATCATCTTGATATCATTATCACGTGCGTATGTTAAATCGGTTGCCACCAGGTGTTTGTCTGTCCCTTCTTCCGGGTCTTTCCGTCTGTTGATAAGCCAAATAGGCATGCCGATTTCCAATGGATTTTTTACAGCACGAGCGAGGCGTTCAACATCTGCATCACTTAATGTCCCAATCTGCTGGTCCTTGGGGATTTTTGTGAGATGCAATACTGCATTGGCAAACACGAAGCTTACCCCCTTGACCTTACGTAATGCGTGAAGCGTTTGCTTATTGCCGTCAAGGTCTGTGTTTGCGATACGGACAATGTGTTTGAATTCCATGGTAGTATCCCGAGAAAACGCGCATTCATGCGCCCTAACGCTGTTCACTCGGGCGAGTAGCAAGGAGAGTTAAGGGGATGTATTTAAAGCTTTTGTTTGTGTCGGCTATAACTTTATAAACATTTCATAACTCACGGCCTGAATGGTCGCCATTGAGGAATTGTTAGCAAAGTTGCAGACAGATGATGCACGCAAACAGCTCATCTTGCAGGCTGTAGAGAAGCGAGTGCCTGTCCCCATTATCCATGTGGAATGGGCAGCAACTGCATTTGAGAATGAAGACAACTTATGGGATGCTGGCACGCTCTGCGCACAGACAGGGCTTCTGTTGCGGGCGGTTGATGATTTCGAGAAAGGAGGTTATCCTCTTAATGCGGGGTATTATGCGGATCAGGCAGGACTCTATGAACGCGCCATGAAGAATTACAAGGAAGCAAGCTATTTCTGGCGTGCAGGACGGGCTGCTGAACGCGGTGGCTTATCAGAACAGGCACAGCAATGCTATGATGAAGCAAAAAAACGTCAGCAGTCTGATGCCGATTTTCTGATGCTCTGGACAGAGAGGCTCGAAGAAGATAATTTCAGATTGGAACCGGTGCCTGAGGACCTATCAAAAAAGATAATTGAAGATATGATCAAAGATCACAGGGCTCTCCGTGCCTACGAAAATTCGCGGGGTTTCTGGGGGCAGATACGGCATTTCTTTGGGGGGATGAGCCACAACGATGCAGAAAAGCAGCTTGACGAGCGCATTGCGGCTTCTGAATATGAAAAAGATTTTGAACATGCTGCTCATCTTGCCGACAAAGCAGGAAAAATCCAACGGGCACAAGAGCTCTATAGAAAGGCAGCAGACTATTGCTTTACCCACATGCAGAATCCACTCACTGCGGCAAGAAATGCCAGAAGAGCGGGGATGCATGAACGGGCCAAAGAACTCTATACTCTTGCAGCCGACGAACGCGAAAGAACAGGCGGTTTTGATTTCGCTCTCGACGCTGCCAAGCGAGCAGGTTTGACAGAACGTGTCATCTTGTATGAACAAATAGCAGGATTACTCAAATTATATCCTTTGAGGATAGACATTTGATTGGTTTTGAAACGACTTTTTTACCTCACTTTCTCGTCAGTAAATAAGGCAGCAGCAGAGCGACTGCATACACAACAGCAAGAATGACCGGATCGGCGGTCAGTGGAATCTGCAAAAGGGCAGCTGCCTTAGTCGCAATGGTAAAAACAACCAACAGATTGATTAAAGAAATCGTCGGCAAAAAGAGTAAAGCGAGGACGTGATGGTGCAGCCGCAAACCCTGTATATCCCGGATTAAGAGTGCGAAGACTGCTCCAAATGTCACCCCGAGCAGTAAAACGAGTGTGTAGAGGGGAACTGGCTCCAAAACAAGGATAAGGGGAATCAGGACAATGGACAAGACCAATGTTGCAATAATCAGAATCAAGAGTGTCATCCAATACAGTACGTCTTTTGCAACCGTGTTTACCTGCTGCTTGTATTCAGTGATGCTCTTTCTTGGTTTCTTCATGGATAAAGACCGTGTGCTCATAGTACTGTTTTATCTTGTCATAAAATTCATTGATCTTATCGATATTAATGTCTATCGGAACCTCTTCTTTCATTGAAACCGTCATGGTCACGTGCCGCCGGAACTCCTGCGAGCTAATGAACTCGGCACGGATAAGCTTGCGCAGGTACAGATAAAAGTCAACCATCTCCTGCATCACTGCATCATGGGGGTGCAATTCTTTAAGGACCCTACATTTCTCGACAGGGAAACCAGGCACAGCCCTGATTTTTTTGGCATTGACTGCCTGCGCAAGGTGAGCATCAAGCATGTATTCGAGCGCAGTAATCATGCGCTGGACAATGCTCCTGATAACATCCACAGTTCTGGTATACTTCAGGCTGACATAAATGAGGTGGTCAACCCGCTTGAGTTCTTCATTTGCTAGACTAATGGCTTCTTTCATAGCAATGTGGTGACTTTTTCCATAAACAGCTTTGTCTTGAGGAGGTACTCCTTTATCTCTTTTCCGGAAATTGTCCTTACTGAATAGCTATCTGTACACAAGACAAAGCGATCCTTGCGCACAAATTCAATCGGGCACTTCTTATGCAACTCCAGAAGCTGGTTGATATCGAGCAGATGCAGGATCATTTCCTGTTCAAGGCCGACCGTACCATACTCACGCTGCAACCAGTGCAACCGGTCGGTATACTCCCGTGGCAGGACCGTGACTTTCTTGCGTTCAACAGAAGCATCAAGGAGCGCTCCAAGGCATGCTTGCTGCGCCCGGTGGATGCTGGAAAGAATGACAAGGAGAAGTTTTGTGTCGTGCGCTAATGGATAGGTCACTGAAAAAAGGTGGTCAGCCAGCTTGATGGCTTTATGTGCCTCGCCCAATGCTGCGCGCTCCATCAGGTCAGAGAAAGGATTGCCGCTGCAATATCCCCTTTTGTTTTTTTGAGGGCTGCGCTTGCTGTATTCTGGTCAACATGCGCCTGCGCCATGACTGTCTTGATGTCCTCTTCAGTGATTTCCGGTGTTACATCCCTGACCCGTCGCTCAGCGGAGCCGATGAGCTGATAGGTCTCCTGACCCATCATGTTGATTTTTGACACTGCAGGCCGTTTGAATACAAGGTCAGCATCCCGCATCCGGAAAATGACTTCTTCGACGTCCAGATCAACTTGCTGGATACCCATTCTTTTCATAGCGCTCGCAAGCGCCTTGGGGTTCATATTCGGTATCATCTAGATGCCCAGCCAGCCTGCACCATACCAGTGTAGAATAATCTCAAGCAGGATAATAAGAACAACAAGGAACAGGGCGTGTTCCGGCTTCAACTCGATAAGTGACTTGGATTCCTCAAAATACCGGACCAAGCCCCCTTGCGAAGCAGGGATATGAATTTTGTCCTGTGCCATAATCCCGCGAAAAGCCGACCCCATATATAAATTTTAGGTAGTTTTAAAAAGACGGTAGCGCCCCCTTGTCTTGTAGGGGACTGCCTACCTATCGGGGCCCACGCATGCAAATGCAGGGCATCTGAGGAAAGTCCACCCACCACAAAAGGCCACCCAATGGGATCCAGAAATGGATGGCTCTGGCGCAGAAACGAATGCCCAATTGCTTGGAATGACGTGGCGCGATTCCTGGCAACAGGCAATCTTCCCACCGACGTCGCTTTTGGTGACAGTGAAACGGCGAAACTCCTGGCTGGTGCAACTCCACGCGAGGCTTAGTTGAATGGTAGACGGTCTTTCACAATGTGCAGACCGACAGAAGGTGGCTTATAGGTCCCCTACTTTTTTTCACATCGCAGCGCAAGCCATTCTCCCGACTGTCGTACAGAACAGGAAAACCCGTGTTTTTCTGCGGCAATGCGTGCATTCTCTTTTCTGACCAATAAAGCAATAACTCCATGTGCCTTGAGAACAAAAGCCGCTTGATAGAAAAGCTCATCATAGAATTTCAGGTCCGTAGGCGGTTGAGTGGCCAGATAACCAATTTCTTCTTTCTGTAACTTGATATCCAGCCATTCTACATCAAGCTTTGTGCATGTCAACGCCTTGTCCACACCCGCAATCTTTGCATTCTTCTGGGTTGCTTTGACTTGGGGTAACTGGTTGTCAAACGAATAGATGGGCGGACACGGCCCTATTTTCGCGTCTTCTGCTGCATAGACTGTCTCCTCATTGAGCCCAGGGAATGGAGCGTAGCGCGTGAGCCGTAGTGTGTCTTTCTGAAAAAAACGGGGTGACCGATGTGTTGCGAATAATGCGGCTTCAATCGGGATAACGCCGCTGCCTGCACAAGGATCAAGTAATGAGCCCTTTCCATTGTATCCAGCCCACCGGAGAAAGCAGTACGCCAATGTGCCCTTTATTGTTGATGGTGCATGGAATATCTTATAGCTTCTTTTGCTGATGTCACCAACCGGATCAAAACCAAAATATGCATGGTCCTTGGTGACATAAAGAAAGAAAGGAAGATCAGGAGAGCTTAAGTCTACTTTGAGTTTTATCTTCTGTTGAAGCACTGCGCCTGCTGCTGCAGTGACATCACTTCGCGGCAAATGCTCCATAATCCCATCGACTTTGAATGTAGTGGCGCCCGGTAGCCATGCTGTGGCATCATACTGTCTCACAAGCGACAGCACGTCTTCTTGTGTGCTGCACCGTGCGTGTATCCCATCAAGCATAAAACGCATGGGTGCCTGTGCCCGGTAAATGATCCGTATAACATCTTCTGGCTCTGCTTCGAATGCAACAACATCTTCTTCCACACGCGCCTTTGCACCGAGTTCTTCCAGTTCCTGTGCGCAGGTGTCAAGGAATCCGGGGTGGGTTAGCGCAAACCCTTTCATGTCGCTTCTCCCACAATGCATGCAGCTGCTTTAACCTTATCATCAGCAGCCAGTTTCATTACCCTGACGCCAAGCGTATTTCTGCCAATCGAGGCAATTTCACCCACTTTTGTCCGGATCATCACACCCTTCTGGCTGATAATCATGCACTCGTCCTGTGGCGTGACTGCTTTGACTGCTACAATCGTCCCATTGCGGTCTGCTGTTTTCATGTTAATGACGCCTTTCCCGCCGCGGCCAGTGAGACGGTATTCGTTGACAGGTGTCCTCTTCCCATAACCGTGCTCTGTAACGGTCAACAACTCCTTTGTTTCATCAGCAACGACCATCTCAATGACCTCGTCATGCTCCTCAAGAGAGATACCGCGCACACCTCGACCGACCCGGCCAATCGGCCGCACGTCCTGCTCATCAAAGCGGATGGCAGCGCCCTGCTTTGTTGCGATAATGATATGCCGCGTCCCGTCAGTCAGAACAACATTGACAAGGCTGTCTCCTTCGTCGAGAGTGATAGCACGGATGCCTCCTCGCCGCGGGTTGGAGAATTCGCTCAGGGGTGTCTTTTTCACAGTCCCTTGCTTCGTTGCAAACATCAGGAAATGCTTTTCATCAAATGTGCTGATGGGGATAATGGCGTTTATTTTCTCTCCCTGGTCCAAGGGCAACAGATTGACAATGGCCTTGCCCTTGGAGATCCGGGAGGCCTCGGGCAAGATATAAGCCTTCAACCAGTGTACCTGCCCTTGATTAGTAAAGAACAACAATGATGAATGGGTATTTGCGATATAGAGATGCTCAACAACATCTTCCTCGCCTGTCGTCGCAGCAACAATGCCACGACCTCCTCTGCGCTGCTGCTTGTATGTCACAAGCGCTTGGCGCTTGATATAGCCATTGTGCGTCACAGTGACAGCAACATCCTCCTGCTTTACCAGCTCCGCTGTTTCTATCTCATCTTCTTCACTATCGATAATTTCCGTCTTCCGGCCATCACCATATTGCTCCCTAAGCTCAAGCAATTCCTGCTTGATAATATCCAGAATGCGCTGCTCTGATGCAAGAATACTCCTTAATTCTGTAATAAGCTTTCTTAACCCGTCAAGCTCCTCCTTGATCTTCGTTGTCTCAAGGGACGTCAGTTTCTGCAATTTCATATCGAGGATAGCAAGCGCCTGTTCCTCTGTCAAAGGAAAAGAGCTAAGGAGGTGTTTCTTTGCATCGTCGGCAGATTCACTGGCTTTGATGACTCTGATCACTTCATCGATGTTCTGCAATGCGATAACGAGTCCTTCAAGGAGATGTGCCCTCTTTTCTGCCTTCGCAAGCTCAAAAACAGTGCGCCTCCGTACGACGATGCGGCGATGCAGGACATATTGCTCAATAAGCTCTTTGAGTGTCAATGTGCGCGGTTCCTTGCCAACCAGCGCGAGCGTGTTGACACCGAATGTGCTCTGCAGCCTGCTCTGCTTGTAAAGCTGATTCATGACAACATGGGGATCAGCATCTTTCTTGAGAATAATGACAATACGCATCCCTTCCCGATCACTTTCATCACGCATGTCTGCAATACCCTGAATCGTCTTTTCCTTTGTGAGCTCAACAATCTGCTCGATAAGCTGGGTCTTGTTCACCTGATACGGGATTTCATTGACAATAAGTTGTTTTTTGCCTGCCTTTTCTTCCACTTCGATGCGGGCACGCACTGTTATTTTTCCGCGGCCTGTTGCATAAGCTTCCCTGATGCCCCCCCTGCCGACAATAATCCCCCCTGTTGGGAAATCAGGGCCGTTGATAAACTGCAGCAATGCAAGTGGTTCACAGGCCGGGTTATTGATGTAATGGACGATGCCATCTATTACTTCACGGAGGTTATGCGGTGGGATATTTGTTGCCATGCCAACGGCAATGCCGGAACTCCCATTAAGGAGCAGATTCGGTAGCTTGGCGGGCAGGACAAGTGGTTCCTGCAAAGACGCATCAAAGTTCGGCTGGAAATCAACCGTCTCCTTATCAAGGTCAAGCAATAGCTCTTCGGCAATCTTTGTGAGACGCGCTTCAGTGTATCTCATGGCCGCTGCACTGTCGCCGTCAATGCTTCCCCAATTTCCCTGTCCGTCCACGAGCGTGTAACGAAGGGAGAAATTCTGTGCCATCCGTACCATGGTGTCGTAGACGGCAGTATCACCATGCGGATGATACTTGCCAATCACCTCACCGACAATGCGCGCAGACTTCTTGTGCGGCTTTGTATGGGTATTGCCCAGGTCGTGCATCGCAAACAAGACCCTCCGGTGTACTGGCTTGAGCCCGTCACGCACGTCTGGTAATGCCCGTGCCACAATAACAGAGAGTGCATACTCTATGTAGGAGGCTTTCATCTCTTCTTCAATGAGGCGAGGGATAATGACCTCCTTATTTTCTGGTTTGTTATTTCCTTCTTCCATCGTCGGTAAAACTCCCTTTGCAGTCCATTGCGTTCCTATTTATAGCTTTTGGTG
>JACQSS010000071.1 GCA_016211195.1 Candidatus Woesearchaeota archaeon | reverse complement strand
TGCTTTTGCCTGTTAATGGCAAAAATTCCTCTTGGAATCCCCTTTTTGCTTGCAAGAGAAGGAAGCCAATGCTCACATAATTGATGGCCATCATGAACTTTTCAATGAGACCGGGCACCTGGGGAGTGAGACTGGCGCATTAGTTTCCTCATACAATGGTGACCGGTACGTCATCAGGCCATTGATTTCCTGCCCGCAGTCCAATAATTCAATGAGCGCCAGCGTATGATGTTTACGTAGATTGATAATTCTTTCTGTATACTGCTTTTTCTCTTGTGCGACGTTGGCAAGGGCCGAAAGAATCTGGTGGTGATCACGTTTCCAGCGTCGGCGCTTGATCGAGCGTCCCACTCCGTCGATATTGACATGGTATGCGATGCGCACTGCCCGGTAAGCTTCTTTGTCCTGCTGTGCAGCTGGCCAATATTCTGTGATGAATTCATCGAGTACTCTTTTGTCCGCTGCAGCTTGTTCCTGTCTTTGCTTTATTTTCGCCGGAAAGGCAAGTCCAGCCCGTGCATAGTCTCCCTGGGGAGTCTGTCGTAGTTCCTGCAAGATATATTCATGATCATAATCTGCCCGCAGAAGTGTTGTCAGTTCAACATTGGGACCATATGCCCTGCTCAAAATTCTTTCTGCTATCCTCTCGCTGTGGAACATCTGCAAAAGCATTGATCTACGATACTCGTCAAGCTGTTTGAGCTTCTCGACACCGAATTCCTGAACCAGCAGCTCATCTGTCTTTTTTGTCGGCCAGAGGAAATGCTGCGCATTGAGGTACTGGCGGCCATGCTGTGCTTCCAATGTTGTGATTCCTGCTCCGACTCTGATAGCAAGTGTGTGGGCAATGCGCCGTAGCCAGAAATCCCGTATGTAGGAAGCGACAATCTCCTGGTGCTTGTTTTTCCAGCCAATGCTGCGTTTGATTTTCAAAATTGTCCGCGATGCCCGATAGTGGTCGCTGATTGCATTGTTGCGTGTATCAAAGTACGAGCTGTTATACCATCCAACTAGTTTCCCAATTTCAAAACCTATTAGCTCTTTTTTTTCCACGAGAGGGATATTCTGCTGTAAGCCATAGAGCATGGAAATGACGAATCCGTCTTTCGTTCTTCCCAGATTCCGGATAACCTCTGTAGTAGATGCATCGTCAGGCAGCAAAATCCCAGTGAGGCAACTTGTCTGGGCTTGCAGGAGGGGCCATTTTTCTTTGATGAGGACCTTTTCCTCAAGTTGCTCCTTCTCTGTGTATTTCATCTCTGCGTCATAACTATAGACACGTTCCCAAAGTTCATCGAGATGAGCGATAGCCCGTGATTTTTTTTTCTCTTCCAGCAGTTCAAATGCATTGGCTTCCGCAGTCTGGAGATTTCCCATTACTTTGTATCCGGCTAGAAACTTTGAGAGATAACCCAGTCCTAAAGACCCGGCGAGAACCGCAATGGTGTATCCGGCAGCTTGTTTGTAGGTTATCCATTCCTTATTGCTGACATCTCCAAAAAAAGCTGCGCCAAAAAAAAGTGTGGCGAATGCTGTTGTTCTCCGGAACGAGCGATTGATAAGGACATCGCTCACCTTCATGAGGAACTCAGGAAAATAGACAAGGCCGCTGATATCTGTGTACAACTCTGCAACTTTCGCTGTTAGTGTCATTCGGTGATGCTTTCATGCCACTTCCTGATTCCATATCCAAGCAGGTTGGAGCCAAGATAGCCACCAGTCTTGAGCAGGGTGTGCCATCCGAAGTGCTGGAGACCAGCCTGTGTGATATGCACGAGGTCTGGACCAAAAGTGATGGCGAGATAGACAGCAATACTTGCAGAAGCGGCGCGGGGGACACCTCCATTCGTCCCGAGATACATGCCTGCTGCCATTAACGGAATCCATTCCAGATGCTGCATGGCGTTGATTCCCAGAATGGTCTCTCCTGCAGCAGCAAGTGCTGCAGCGGGCAACATGAGGGCTGCCATCCTGCCGGCATCGCCGAGATATCCTGCTACGTATTCCATGGCTGGATGCAGCTGTCGTGGTTGTTTCAAGTCCGCATCGCTTGTGGCATCTATCTTTAGATTGCCACCGGGATGCATCCCAGTAATACTGGAGTGGTCAGTCACATACAAGTCAGTCCGTGCACCGAGCAGGATTTTTCCTCTATAATTTTCAACAAAAAGTGCTGTCGCTTCCTGCCGTGCTATGTCTTCAAGGGTCGCTGTTCTCTCTGCCCAGAATTGTCGTTTTGGCAGCTCTATATCTACTTTTGAATTTTTCACATGCACCTGCTGAATACCACGATAGGTTGGCATCAGCGGTCACCTAACGTCCCATAGAGCCCTTGATCTCTCACGAGAATGTTTGTCAGCCGATAATCCATGTATTTCTTTTTGTGTGTGAGGAACTGCGAAAAGAGACAGAGCAGCTGCCCAAATGCCGGATTGTTTGCCAGTTCTCTGTCATAAATGTCGACAATGGCATCATAATTTCCCAGTGCCTTGCTGAAAGAGCTTGTTTCTTCGATTTTTGCAACAATATCTCCCTTCGAGTCAGAGAGGTACCCGATTCTGCTCAGCCTCTTGCCGATTCCTATCGGAAATGAGCGGAGCCAGCTCTCTTCATAATGGTAGTTCTTCTTGAGGAAGTCAAGCGTATACGAGTCGCCGAGTCCAAGGTAGAGCAATTGATTAAGCCCCTTTTTCCATGCCTTGATGACGTTCAGCTGGGCATCAGTGGCATGCGCATCATGTTCATCATCGGTGTGGGTATCATCCGGGTGCTCGACAACATCTTCTGTCGACCCTTTCATCACCCGGTATGTCAGGACGGGAAGAAGCTCATGTCTGCGGACAAAATCATCTCCATAGCCTCGTCGTGATTCCCGCTTCGTCGCTGCGATATCTTCGGTGAGGATGACACTTTGCTCCGGGACGGTGTTATCATACTCATAGAATACGCGTCTGAACTTGCGTTCCGCAGTGCGTTCTCCCATGTATTCATACCTCTTGACGAGATCATGGTCAGCAATTGCCGCGAGATCTTCATCAGGAACTGCAGCGAGGGCATGCAATGCAGCGCGGACATCTTCCCGTGCATGGCCGAATCCAGCAATGGCCTGCTGGACGGCCGGCTCTTTGGCACGTGCAGCAACATCTTTCCCGAGCAGCGGTTTTCGTCCGTCAAGTAACGTATCCCTCATTTGTTTGAAGACATCCATGGACATTCGTTTTGTCCGCGTCGGCTCAAGATCTGTATTGTATCCTATTGCATAGCCAGCCTCATGCTGGCCTGTGCGGTAATCATATTTTTCAACAGCAGCAGCAAGACTAGTGTCATCCGCCAATCGGACATAGCTGGCAGACTTGAACATATTGCCAAATTTTGCATTGATCCAGACACCGAGGTTCTGCAGCGAGAAAAATTTCTCATACGGTTTGGTATAGCCATCAATCTTGTATCGGACGAGGATTGGTCCATGCTTCCGGCTGGCCCATCGGGCATGCAATGCAGCACCAGTTGCCATGATGCCAAGTGCAGCGATACTTCTTGTTACTGCGCTCATCACCAGAGAAGCACTAGAGCCAAAATATTGCGTGTAAAACTGGCCAACTCCCAGTGAAAGCTGCTGCATGCCTTGTTCGACTGTTGCGGCAAGCGTGTGCATTGCCTCAGGAACAAAGGCATACGAGCCGAGCAGAAGTGCTCCTCCCAGCACAGCAGGAATTGTACTCATGGTCGCGGCGAATGTCCGATGTGTCACGCTCGCCTGTTTCCTCTCAGGACCCACGAGGCGTTCAAGGTCATTTTTCTTTGTTGCCTTCTTGATGCAATGGTTTGCTCCATACAGGATTGCTGCTCCAGCAGAGAATTCGCCCAGATTGGTCAGTGCAGCAGCCATGTGCGGATTCATGACAGTACTACCCACAGAGACAGCAAGTTGTTCTAATGTGCGTGCTGTCGCTTCGACTGCCGGAATCTTTGCAGCTTCATGCGCAAGCACCAAGCCGCCGCCGCCATACAATGTGTAAAAAAGTGCATTCTTTATGGTTTCAAGTCCGGGTTTTATCATGCTGGTGGGGCAGCCGGCATCCCTTTAAGAAGATTACTCCCCATTTTTGCCGTTATGCCGGCACGTCAAAGAAATTGTCTTTATCTAACCGTGCGAGCACTTTCTTGAATCCTGCAGCAATGAGCATGCTGCGCACCCGCATATATGTGTGATATTTGGTGAATTTCTTGTCAATGAGGTCGACATAGGCGCGGAGGGGCTTTGTCTTCCTGTAGACTTCAAAGCCGAATGAGTCCCGTATTTTCTTTAGCTCATCAATGGTAAAATTCGGGTGCCTGACATTTGTGTCCTGAAAATAGGATGACGAGTATTCCTCTTCAAGCCAACCATTCTTCTTGCATAAGTCATACAAGGGTGTGCCAGGAAATGCAGTGAAAATTGAAACCCCGACAAAATCAGGATTGATTTTCCGGTTGAGCTCGATGGTTTCCTGAATGTTCTCTCTGGTCTCATGGGGAATACCAATCATGTTGAACGCATACGTTTTGATGCCTGCTTCCCGCGCCCAGCGGAATGTGTCAATAATCTGCTGATCAGTCATGTCGCGTTCCAGAATGGTGTTCCTGATATGAGGATTACCACATTCAACACCCATGTTGATGCGTGTGCAGCCGGCTTTCCCGAGCATCATGAGCATCTCGCGCGTCACCGTGTTCACCCGGCCATTGATCGTGAAAGGCAACGTCCCAATGATTGTGGGATATTTTTCACAGAACTCTTTGATGCGTCGCGGATCCAATGTAAACGTATCATCATTAAACAATACCTCTTTGAGCCGATACTTCTCTTTCATCTCTTTTATTTCGGCAAGGAGCTTGTCTACTGATTTGTACCGGACGAAAAGCCCGTTGCCTTTGTAGATCTCTTTCTGTTTTCTATTGACACAGTAGGTGCATGGATATGGGCAGCCACGGGTGGAAATGACTGTCGCTGTTCCTCCGTGCCAATCGATATACCGTTGAAAGTCGAAAAGGCCTCTGTCCGGGATGGGGAGATCGTCAAGATTGGGTAATTGCCGTTGTGGATTTGGAATGGCTTTCCCATTTTTCTTGAACCAGATGTTATGAATATCGGTCCTCTTCTCGCCTTTCTGCAGCATCCGTGCCACGTCACGTATGGGCAAATCCCCTTCTCCGACGCAAATCATGTCCACATTCTTCTGCATCAGTGTTTCTTCAGGAGCAACGGTGGGGTGGATGCCGCCGACGATAGTAGGCACATGGGGATATTGTTCCCGGATAATATCAAGGAGGTGCATACCGAATTTGAAATCATTTGTAGCGACCGTGATGCAGACCATTTCAGGCTTGAACGCATTCACCCGCTCCATGATTTCTTTGTCGCTGCGTCCGCCAAAGGTCGTGTCAATAAGACGCACGGTGTGCCCGTCCTCCTTGAGTATGGCCCCTACTGATGCGAGCCCGGCAGATATCTCCTTCGGGCTTTCAATGATATTCGGATAAATGAGGAGGACTCTCATAGATACCTATAACTAGGTAGTGTTTATAAAATTACTTCTCTTTTACCAAAATGAGGTGGGCCGGCACATCCTGTATTCCGTTCGTGGTCGGAAACTTCCGTTGGACGACTTTGGCGACGCGGAATCCCTGCTGCGTCAGGTATTGCAATTTCTGGTCAGTCAACGGATAGCTCCATTCCGGTCCGCGCTCCCAGATATCAATGTGCAGGTAAATCGGCAATGTTGCTTTGGAGAAGTCCGGAATGGATCCATCGCCAAATGCCTGAATTTGCCGAATGGGACCCCTTTCGGTTATGTAACCGAGTCCGGAGAACAGCCGGATTGGCCCTTGCGAACTGACATATGCCAACGTGTCTGGGGGCAGGTTGTCTGCAAACCATTGGCCGGCTTCATTGTAGCCAGTGAATGCGTACGATTTGTCGACGTTAAGAGCAACCCCTAAGGAAAATAGGGGGATGGTTATCAATGATCCCAGCAGAAGGAATCCCCACTCAAGGTGAGGCACTTGCAAAAGGAGTTTCACCATCGCAGCAAGCTCGAAATAGCCGAATGCTGCAATGACGATTCCCAACGGGATGATGGGTGCAATGTGCCGTGGGTCTGGCTCAGCGGGAAAAATGGAAAACGCAAGCAAAAAAGAAATCATAACGCAGACGAGCGCAAGAGCGTTCCAGTTCCGGTAATACAAACCAAGGACGATACCGATAGCAAGGAAGAGCAGGATGCTTGATGTGAACATGAATGGGAGATGCTGGATAAAATCCCAGCGTGGTGTCATTGTCTGCAACAAACCCCACAAAAAATTAATTTTTGTTACGACAAGACCGCTGAATCCAATCCCCAAGAGAGCACCGCCGAACTTTTGTTTGGAGGTCAGTCCCTTTATGTATGTGATGGTCTCGGTAGGTCGTGAACAGGCGACCATGACATAGTACAAAATGATGCCCGGTACGACAAGAAGGGCTGGTAGTTTTGTGAGCACTGTTGCGATAATTGCACCTGTAAGGACCAGAAAGCCCCTGGCAGTACGATGCTTCTCGTATCGCAGGAGGAGATAGACAGAGAGGCTGACCATCGTCGCCTCAGGCAGGTCCATCAGGGTGCGGGAACCAATGAACCAGTGCAATGGGTTGAAGGTAACAAGCAAGGCAGCCAGCAGTCCAACCATCTCGTCCTTCAATTCCCTGCCCATGAGATATGCGAGGATAATGCCGACGAGGGAAAAAAAGTACGCAGTAAGCCGTGCTGCAATAAACCTGTCTGAGGTGAACATATTGAAGAAGGCAATGAACAGGAGCGGGAATGGTGTGTTGCCATAATAATCCGACGTTGCCATCAACGAAGGGGTATGTAGCAGGCGGTATCCTTGCCACGCGTAGACTGTTTCATCAACCCATATGCTTTCTGCGAAGAGATATTGCGCCCGGAAGAATGCTGCTATCCCGAGCACCAGCAGGAAGAGCACAGTCCACTTGGAGACCCTTATCATCCTTGTGCCGAAAAGGGAAAGCTATTTAAAAGTTTCCCAAAGCCATAGTCCTATGGATCTCGTCGTTGTGCATCCCAATTTTGTCCTGAAAGGCGGCGCAGAGCTTGTCATCACAAAGATAGCTGAGCGGTTCAATCCGGTCATTTATACCTATGCCTGGCACAAGGAGAATAGCTGGGAGCAGCTGAAAGAATGTGACGTGCGCGTGGTGAAACCGCTGCGGATGGATTCGCTTTTCATGATGCGGACAGGCTTGGGGTACTATCAGATGAAGGTGAAAGATGATTATGATATCATCAATGCCCATTTCCCCCCGTCACAGTTCATCCGTCATCGGAATCCGCGCGTGCTCTGGTATTGCCATTCTCCCGGCAGGGCAGCTTATGACCTCTATCAGGTGCGTATGCGGGAATACTCACCCCCTGTCAAAGTCGGCCACTACATTTTCACCAAATTGTATCGTCATCTCAATGCAGAGGTTGTATCACAGATTGAATGCGTCCTTGCTAATTCACGGAATGTCCAGTACCAATTGCAGCAGTATCTCAACAAGGAATCAACTGTACTCAATCCCGCAGTTGATCCGCAACAGTTTGTGAACGAGTGCTATGACCGTTATTTCTTCTATCCGGGACGCATCACCCCGAGCAAGCGGCTTGAATATGTCATTGCAGCGTACCGCCTCTTTATGCAACGTAATCCCTCGTCTCCATTCAAGCTCGTCATTGCTGGTGGTTTACAGGAAAAAGACCGTGCATACCTTGAGCAGATGAGGAAACTCCACTCATGTATCATGATTGATGTACCTGAAGCGCAGTTCCGCCAGTTGTATGCGCGCTGCTACGCAGTTCTTTTTTCCGGTATCAATGAAGATTTCGGGATAGTGCCTCTTGAGGCCATGGCAAGCCAGAAGCCCATTATCAGCGTCAATGAAGGCGGTCCGCGTGAATCAATTATTGATGGTACCACGGGCTATCTGGTCAACAGCGTGCAGGAAATGGCAGAGAAAATGGAACTGCTCACCAATAACCCATCGCTCGTTGAGAAAATGGGTCGGGTCGGACGAAAGCATGTTATCGCGAACTATTCCTGGAAGCGGTTTCTGGATGAGTTTGAAAAACATGCCCGGACGGTCGCACGCACTAGTGAGTAATGGTATGCAGCACTGCGTGCAGGTAATGATTCATACGCGCGCGTGCATCCTCTGTTGTTGAAGGGAATATTACTTTTGGAGTGATGATGGCTGTTCTGCCGAGCAAGCCACAGATAACCGCCATCTTTAATCCAAGAAGTGCCCCTCGGGAATAATGTTTTCGGTAAAAGAGGAACAATGAATTCAGCATCTTCTCCGCAATGACATATGCGTATCTCTTGTACGTCATCGTGTCTCCGGTAACTGTTGCCTGTCCTTCGTAATGGACAACGGTCACAAGCGGTGCGTAGCGGATTACCCATCCCTTTGCCTTGAGTCGTGCGCACAAGTCCCATTCAGCCATCCAGTTGGTAAAACGCTCATCAAGCAAACCGATTTCATCCAATGCTTTCTTCCGCACAAAACAGCACGCACTTGCGATGATGTCCACGTCAGCTTCCTTCCGGTAGTCAGTGCTGCGCAGGTAGACACCATGCAATGACAGGCGTTGTGCCAGAGGGACGGGCAGAAGTTCGAAAGCGATGGCCCTTATCGTGGGAAATCTGTGTTTGGATGCAAAATCATCCCCATTTGGGTAACGCAGGTGGGGACCTGCCATTGCTATTTCGGGATGGTTGTCAAGATAGGGTACCATCTTTTCTATCACGTCCGGAGCCAGCTCCGTATCCGGATGGAGGAACAGGTAGTATTCCGCAGGAGATGCCTGCATGATCTGGTTCAATCCGGCAGCCATGCCCGTATTAATAGCATTCCTGATGAGCCGTGCCGTTGGGAATTTCCTGACGACATTCTGGCTGCCATCAGTTGAAGCGTTATCAATGATGCGGATAGAAAATGGGATTTTTGTTTTTTGGCTAGTGAGGGACTGCAAGCAAGTCGTCAATAAGTCTTTTGTATTCCAGTTAACAATGCAGACGACGAGTTTCTCCATGGGCTATTTCGCACGCAATGGGTCATACCCAGACTCCCTGAGCCATTCCTCGCAATGGTCAAGACTGGGCAGTGTACCGGCGTCTGACCAGAATCCATCCACCAGTGCGACACATGCACGGTCTTCATGGACATACATATTGTTGACGTCGGTTATCTCATATTCCCCCCGTGCAGATGGCTTGAGCTGCCCTATCTTGTCAAAGACGCTGGCATCAAAGAAATACAGGCCAGTGACTGCCAGGTTTGATTTTGGGTGTGTTGGTTTCTCTTCAATAGAGAAAACGCGGCCATCACGTACTTCTGCAACGCCGAATCGGTGAGGATCTGGTACCCTCTTGAGGAAGAGTTGGCAACCTTCATTCTTTTGCAGGAACCCAGAAGCATAGAGCCGGAAATCTTCCTCATAAATATTATCTCCGAGAATCACTGCAATCTTATGCCCTTCCACAACATTTCTTGTAAGCGCCAGTGCCTGTGCAATGCCGCCTGCTTCCTTTTGGACCTTATATGTGAAATCGATTTCGGGGTGCCTGCGTGTGAGATAATTCATGATGGAACCGGCATGCTCCGCACCGGTCACGACGGTGATGTCATTGACTCCCAATTTCGCTAAAGTGGCCAATGGGTACTCAATCATGGGATACTTTCCTACACGGACAAGATGCTTGTTTTGCACCTCTGTGTTCTGTTTCAACCTCGACCCAGTACCGCCTGCAAGGATGATTCCCTTGAGTCTATCTTCGATTGCCATGCTTCGTGGGTTGGTGTGACAACATTTATAAAATCTTGCCTCATGACGGTCGCCATGAACATTCTTGTGACTGGGGGATTAGGTTTCATCGGTACAAACTTCATCAGGTATGTGCTCGAAAAGCGCCCTGCGTGGCGTGTGACCAATCTCGATAAAATGACCTATTGCGGCAATCCAGCGAATCATACTGGTTTGGAAACAGACCGACGGTATCAGTTTGTGCATGGGGATATTTGCGACACGAAATTAGTTAGTGATTTATTGACACCATCAATTGATGCTGTCATCCATTTCGCTGCAGAGACTCATGTTGACCGGTCTCTCGTTGCTGCAGAGGACTTTACGCGCACAAATATTACTGGTACTGTCTCTCTTCTGGAATGTGCCCGTCGGGTGCGGCTGGAACGCTTTGTCCATATAAGCACGGATGAAGTATATGGTGCCAACCGGGTTGGAGCAAGTGCTGAGATAGACCCATTGCGTGCTACCGTTGGTAATCCCTATGCCATTACAAAGGAAGCGGGAGACAAATTGGCGCAGTCCTATTGGTTGCATCCATACCATGTCCCGGTCACTATCATCAGGCCATCCAATAACTTTGGCCCCTTCCAATATCCGGAGAAATTCATCCCGCTTGCTATCACGAATGCCCTTGATGATAAACCTATTCCTGTCTATGGTGATGGCCTCCAGGTCCGTGATTGGCTTTATGTCGAAGACAATTGCGAAGCCATCCTTGCTGCGCTGGAAAAAGGAAAACCCGGTGAAATCTACAATGTGGGAGGGTACGTCTTCCGTGATTATACCAATAAAGAAGTCGCTGAACGCATTGTGGACCATCTGCACAAGGACAGGAGACTGATAACCCATGTTGGCGACAGGGCGCATCATGATCGGAGATATAGTCTCAGCTACAAGAAATTGACTGAACAGACCGGTTGGGAGCCAAAGACACCGTTGCTGCTTGGGCTGGAGAAGACCATTGAGTGGTACAGGCAGAACAGGACCTGGTGGGAGCCCATCACGACAGGCGCGTTCAAACAATGGTACGAGCAGCAATATAAGGCTCTGTGAGAATTTACGCTACATTTAAAAATAAACTGCCATCAGTCGTCGTATGAAAATCCTCGTCATCACACACGATACGCAGCCGTATCATGCGCATAAGGCAAAAATGCGCTGGACGCGGTTCCCGTATCTCTTCCAGCAATTAGGGCATCAGGTGACCTATATCTACAAGCAGGACTGGTGGCATTATCTCTGGACATATTGGCGGTTCAAACCGGATGTTGTGATCTCCGTAGGTAAAGTGGCTGGTCTGATTACCGGATTCCACCATCTGCTGCCCGGAAAAAGGCATGCTGTTTTTGTGCATGACCTGACGGACCACTTTGCGCTGTATCCTTCTGAGAAACGCATTCGTTTCTTCAGGCGACATCATGATTATGTCACTGCCCCGACAAGGTATAACCTTGTTACCTATGACGGTGATGACCTGATTCCCAATGGTTCTGATTTTGTTCCTCGCAAAGAAAAGCAGGAGTATGATGCTTGTTATGTCGGGCAGGTTGTCCCTATTTACAATATTCCAGCGTTGATAGACGCCTGCAAAAAAGCAGGCATTTCCCTGAAGATTGTGACGGATATTCCCAATGAGGAGGTTCCGCAATACATTGCCAAAGCGCGAGTCTGTGTTTATCCCATCTCATGGGATTCGAGCATCAAGATGTATGATTATGCTGCAATGGCAAAGCCCGTGGTTGCCATAAAACCGAATCTTGCCGAGCTTGTGGGCTATCCTGCATACTATACGTCAGACCTTGCGTCAGGCATTAAGCATCTTATCCAGCACCCGAAAGAAGCTGCTGCTCTCGGTGCAGCAGCACGCGAATGGTTCCAACAGACTTCGGGCACGTGGATGGAACAGGCGAAGAAGTATTGTGCAGTTCTTGAGAAGTACGTAACGCAAGGAGGAGCATAACGATGTGCGGCATTGTCGGCATGAATTGGGAGGAAAAAAACCAGCTGCAGCGCATGATGAAGGCCGTCGCCCACAGAGGACCGGATCAGCATGGCTCTCATCTTTCTCAGGGAATAAGTCTTGGCCATCAACGTCTGAGTATCGTTGATGTGAGTGAAAAAGGACGGCAGCCCATGTACAATGAAGATGGAACCATCTGTGTCATCCTCAATGGGGAAATCTACAATCATCAGCAATTACGCAATGAGCTTATCCGTCATCGTTTCACGAGCAATGCCGATACAGAAGTGCTTGTCCATGGTTATGAGGAATGGGGCGTTGGTTTCATATCAAAATTAAATGGGATGTTCGCATTTGCGCTGTATGATGACCAGAAGAAGCTCCTTCTGCTCGGTCGGGATCGGGTCGGCATCAAGCCGCTTTATTATTACTGGAAAAACGGAAAGCTTCTTTTTGCGTCGGAGATCAAAGCGTTGCTCGCAGCAGATATTCCGCGGACATTGCGTAAGGAGAGTGTGGGCGATATGCTCCAGTACGGTTTTGTACCCAGTCCGTCAACCATGTGGGAAGATATCCATAAGCTTCCGCCCGGCCATTATGCTGTGCTAAAGGATGGCCAGCTTGAGCTGAAGAAGTATTGGGATATCACTTTTGCAGAAGGCGGTGGGAGCAGGGAATATTATGCACTCGGCTTCCGTGCACTGCTTAAGCAGTGCGTCAAGCAGCAGCTGATGTCCGATGTCCCGTATGGTGCGTATCTCTCCGGCGGATTGGACAGCAGTTCTGTGGTTGCTTCCATGGCATCCCTGTCAAAGCAACCCGTGCGCACTTTCTCAGTGGGGTTTGACTCACCCGATGTTGTGGATGAAACCAAATATGCGTCCCTCGTTGCTGAACAGTTCTCGACCGACCATCAGGCAATTATTGTTACCAGTGAGCAGGTCCTTGGTACCTTGCCGATACTGGCGCATCAGCTGGACGAACCCATTGCCAATGCAGCGTCAATCCCTTTGTACCATATGGCAAAGCAGGCAAAAAAGAAAGTGACTGTTGTGCTGACGGGCAATGGGGGGGATGAACTCTTTGGTGGGTACCGGCAGCACAAAGTCATCGCGCATATACAGCGGATGCCTGCTCCGCTCGGTAAGCTGCTTCATGCGTCAACATCATTCCTGTCGGGTAAATGGGCACGCTATGCGCAGTTCGGGGCAGAGCTGGCGCCACTTGCCCGGGAGCCTGCGCAGGCCTATGCAAAACTCATTTACAAATCGTTCCCGGACATGGTCATTAACGACCTAGGATTCCCTCATCAGTCTGCACATGAACGGCTTGCCCCATTTTTTGCGACACAGGACAAGGCTGTTAATCAGGTCATCAGGCTCGATATGCGATTCATGCTTGCTGAGAATTATCTCATGGTGGATGACAAGGTGAATATGGCCCATGCAGTCGAATCGCGGGTCCCGTATCTTGATAATCTGATGCTCGAGTTTGCAGCACATCTTCCCGTTCAGTACAAAGTCAATGGTTTGACAGGAAAGTATCTGGTACGCTATGCCCTGAAAGACACGTTGCCAAAAGAAATCTTGTCACGCAGCAAGTATGGGTTCACGCCGCCCGTGAAGAAGTGGAGTGAAACGGTGCTAAAAGGTCATTGCAATGACTTGTTCGGTGACAAGCACGTTTGCAACGCTATCGGCATCACGCATCAACAGGTTGCCCGATTGCTGGAACCGCAAAATCCAGAACACGGCAATCGTGTCTTTCCCCTGGCGTTACTGGGCGAATGGGCGAAGCAGTATCTGGTGTGACATGAAACAAATCTTTACCATGGATGTGGAGCAGGACGTTGCTGCTGCAGTGGATTGTGCTAACCTGTTGAGGAAACATGGCCTTCATGGCGAGTTCTACATCTGTGGCTATCTTGTCGAGAAATATCCGGTGAAATGCCGTTTTATTGCGAAATACCATACTGTTGGTGGTCATGGGTTTCACCATGAGAACTTTGCGCTGCTGTCGTCTGCCCGGCAGAAACTGCTTATTGGGAAAACGAGGGCCGCTTTTTTACGGTACGGGATGATGATGGCCGGGTGGCGGTTTCCCTGTCTCGATTTCACTAATGCATCACTGCGCATTCTGGCACAGATGGGCATCTTTGACTCTTCTTTCAATAGATCTGTCTGGCGACGCTGGGGCGCTTTTATCTTCCTGCGGAACTGGCTCTCCAATCTCAAGCGCGGCCAGTTTTTTCTGCCAGTGCCATTGCCTTCCCACCTTGTTGAGCGTCCGTGGGATCATGTCGATCTGGAAGACCCTTGCTTCTTCCAGAAAGAAGGCCGTCTGATGATGCATTGCTATGCATATCCGAGGTACAGGACGGAGTTGGAGAAGTGGCTGGAGAACAATCATAAAAAATAAGAAAAAATTTTACTTCAGTATAATTTCCAATCCATACTGCTTCTGGAGTTTATCCGTCAATTCAATGCACACATCTCTATCTTGGGTATCCTGTGGTGTTAAAGTGTCAGTGAATTCAGGTCTACCATGGGCGTTACTACTATTCTCCTTATATTCACGCCGTGCGCCCCTATCTGGCACATTGAGAACAGCAACGTAACAATCTCCCTTCTTGAGGATTGCGCCTCCCAAACCAGCTTGAAATTCCCTAGAAAGGTCATTGACTGCCGCTCGTGACAGATTGCCGGTTCCCGCAAGAACAACGATGCTTGGTTCTTCTTGTAACGTGCTCGTGCAGAGGAATCCACCATAGGCGTTCCTCAGCGTGATGAGCATATCCCTGTTAGCAACAGAGAAACTTCCCACTTGAGCACTTGCCGGCCCTTGGAAAGATGCTGAATTGTTAGCCGGTCCAAATGAAATTACTCCGTACTGATACCCTTTTGGTAATCCGATTGGTGCAAGGATATCTTTGCCTTGGGACAACATATACGCGAGGTCATGTTGCTGCGCTTCCTGCTGTTTTGCTTCGCGCGCTTGCGCATCTCCCTTCTGTTGCACCATGTATTGTATAATGCCTTGCTCATATTTTCTTGTTGCATCTGCCGTTCCAATCAAGAGCCCTGCCGCAAGGCCAAGACCTGCCACGAGCGTTCCTTCCACAACAAATCGTAGATTCATGTACACCACCCCATGCACCAATGCCTTCGTGTGGCTTCTATAAATAGTTTTCTCTTTAACGGTTATCCGTCCATATTCTTCGTAATCTTTCTTAGGACTTCATTCCTGATTGGTTCAAAAAGGCTTTTTGCTATGGCCTTGACTTCCCTTACGTCCTCAGGAGATGGTTTGTATCCGTAATAATTGATGTTATGCCGTAATCGACGTAGATTATCAAGAAGATTAACAGGCCTATCTGTTGTTACCTTCAATTTCATGAGTTCGTTAATTGGAGTTATGTGGTCTTCGGATTCTATTCCTTCGGCAACCAATATTGAGTCACCCATCATCCTGAAACATTCATAGATATTCCTTATAATTGTCGGCCCGGAGTATTCAGAGACTTCAAGTGAGTCCGTATACTTCATGTCCCGTTGAGCAGCTTCAAGAATACTCATGGCATTTTTCCTGTCTGGGCGCTTATATCTCATATTCTCACTTCAAGAAACCCTTCCAATACAATCCCATTTGCAATATTTGAGAACAGGTTGATATCAATCCTGTCCCTTGAAAAAATGTGCACGTTGACGGGCACATCCATTCGATATCCAAATTGTGAGATTCTTCCGAGCTGGATTATCCTTAAGTCAGCATTGCCGGTTACCTCAACCGCGATATCGATGTCGCTTTTTTCAGTATCATCTCCTTTCCGATAACTGCCAAAAAGGATGACTGCCTGAGCATTTCCCACAAGGGGGAGAATCTGGTCTCTCAGCCCCGATTCATACGCCTCAAAAACCATGGCAAGATTAAAGGCTATCTTCTTCGTGAAATTGAAATGGTGGTTCTTATTGCATGTGATTATCCAGGTCTTGCCGTAGATGTTTTTTGTCACAAATCCTTCCTTTTCAAGGCTCGCTATAATCTTCTTTGTCGTTGTTTTTGATATGTCCAGTGCAGAAGACAAATCATTGAGACCGATTGGTATGGCTGGAAATGAAAAGAACCAGTAGACTGCTTTTTGATACGCTTCGTTCAATTCAAATAACTCTACCCTTGAGAGTATTTTTTTCGTCTTTGGTTCTCTGGTCATTATTTCTATGGTAACTTACGTTACTATATAAGTTTTTTGGTTACCACGTGGTAACATAAGAACCCACATGAACTTTTTTGGAACCACCACGTGCTACAGCTTCAAGCTCGTCACATTCGAAACATTATGTTCGTCCATGGAGACGCCATAGAGATAGTCGCCTTCTGAGATGATGGCATCATTATGCGAGACGACAATGTACTGGGCCTTGTCAGAATATTGCCTGATGAGCTTGGCAAGCTTCTCGGAATTGTGCTTGTCCAACGCTGCATCCACTTCATCGAAGATGTAGAATGAGTGTGGCTGGTAATCCTGTATAGCGAAAATGAACGCGAGCGCAGTCATGGCCTTTTCTCCGCCGGACAATGACCGGATATCAAGGAACTTGGTGCCGATCAATCTGACCTTTATCAGCACACCCTCATCAAAAATCGTCTCGGGATTTTCCAACTCAAGGAATGCCTCTCCCTTGGTGGACAGAGTCAGGAAGATGCTCTTGAAGTGCTCATTGACCACGTCGAATGACTTCATGAAGATATCTTTCTTCTTTGTCTCGATCTCATTGATCAGTGCCAGCACATCTCCTTTTTCCACTTTGAGCTTTTCTTTCTTTTCCAGCAGTGCATTATATTCTTTCTCAATTGCTTCGTACACGTCAAGGGCGCGCATATTCACGGCACCGAGGTTCTGGACCATCTTTTCGTATCGCTCGATTTCCTGACGGAGCACACCTTCTGTCTTATCATTGATCGTGGTACCCTTGTACTGTTCGAATTCTGTCAGCAGCGCAGCCAGTTCCCCTTTGATGTGCGCAGTCTCCAGCGAATGGGTATTCATCTCGATCTCAATCTTCCGTTGACGCTCCCGTAACTCGTCTGCCTGACGGTCGTTCCTAGCTATCTCATCATTGATCGCCTGTCGCTTTGCAAACAATTCCTTGTACTTCTGGTAGAACTCCTGCGTCTGCCGTTCCCGTTCTGCCAGCAGTGCCTCGTCTTGTTTTACTTTCTCACTAAGATTCTTGCTTTCATGGTCAAAATCCTCAATTTCTTTATCGTGCTGCTTGAGAATGCTGATCGTCTTTTCATGCTCCGGCACAGCAAGCGCAATCTGCGCATCTGCATTCGTCACTTCTGCATCGAGCTTGATCATTTCCTCTCGTACTGCGGTGCGCATTTCCTCGAATGACTTGAGCTCTGCGACAAGCGACGGGTTATGGAGCTGGGAAATCCGGGTGCGCAATTCCTGTCTCTTTATTTTGATTGCAGCAAGGTCACGGTTGACGGTACTGATGCGGCCAATGACCTGCTCCAGTTCCTTGTCCACTGCTTTCATTTCGTCCAGAAGCCCTTCACGCCCCCGTTTCGTTGTCTCAAGGTCACTCGATTCAAGATGCAGTGATTTCTCAAGTGTGATGATTTCTGCTTCCATCTCTGCCTTTGCCTTGCGCAGCGATACAATGCGCTCTTCGTTTTCATGCCGTTTGCGGTCAAGCGCATCCATGAGCTGCTGGCTATCTGCGACAGCCTTTTCAAGCTCATGCAATTCTTTCATAAGCTCTTTCTGCTGGAAACCGAGGCCAGTTTTCCCTTTTGTCCGGAAGCCGCCTTTCATGGCGCCGGAAATGTCTGCAAGGTCTCCATCGAGCGTGACCATCTTTGCTCTGCCCACTCCGATGCGGCGCGCAGTTTCGATGTCATCCACGACAACGCTTCCGCCAAAGACATAAGAAAAGACGTTCTTGAATTTGGGGTCATAAGAGACAAGGTCCAGCGCAAGGCCGTGAGTCCCTTTTGCTTTGACACAATCCTTTGTCTCATCATCTATCCTGATGGGCTTTATTTTGTTCAGCGGCAAAAATGTTGCAATACCCAGCCGGTTCTCTTTGAGGTAGGCGATACAGTCCGCCGCCACTTTGTCATTTTCGACAACGATACTGGTGATTTTATTCCCGGCAGCAACTTCGAGTGCTGTGGCATATTTGCTGTTGACTTCGCCCAATTCAGAGACCATGCCATGGATGCCATGTTTTTCCCGACGCAGCTCTAGTATCTTCTTGACTGCAAGGTCCCCTGCCAGCTTTTCTTGCACGCTGATTGTTTTTGCCTGCACCTTTGCGAGGCGCTCATTGGCATCGCTGAATCGTGACCGGGCGTTTGCCATCTGTGCCGCAAGGCTGGAATCCTCAGACAGGAGTGTGTTCAGTTCAAGCGTGGTTTTCTTGAACAGCTCACGCTTCATCTTGAGCGCTTGTATCTGACCAGCGTTCTCTGCCTCAAGCTGCTTCACCTTGTCAAGACGCGCATCAATCGTTTTGAGCTCATAGTCAATCTGGTCCTTGCGCCGGAGGAGGTCCTGCTGCCGTGTACGAATTTCCTGAATCTGTTTTTCCAGCACGTCTGCCTGCTGGTCAAGTTCCCCGATTTCCTTCTCGATAGCTGTTGCATCATTAATACCGTGCTTTGCATTGAACTGGGCAAGGGAAACATCCAGCCGCTCAAGCTGTTTCTGCTTCTCCTGCCGCAGCTTGCCTATCTCTTTCTTGCGTGCTTCCAATGCCTTGATGCGGTCCGCCACCTCTGTCAGGTTTGCCTTGAGCTGTTCTTTCCGTGACTTGACTTTGGCTATTTCCTGCTGACAATTGCTGATGCGTGTCTTGTTTGTTGCCAATGCAACCTTGAGCTGCTCGACTTCCCTGTGGAGGAGTACCTGCTCCCGTTCTCCCTTGTCCTCTATCTCCTTGGTGATTTTCTCGACTTCTTTCCGCTTCTCTTCATTTTTTGTCTTGAGCCCCTTGACGTTTTGCTCGACATCATCGAATTGCTCCTTGCCATGGTCGATTTTCTTCTGTAATGTATCATGGACTTCCTGTTTCTTATCTATCTGCAGTTTGAGGTAGGTCGCCTTATTCTCATTCACTTTGTCGCGCAGCTCCTTGAACTTGAGCGCCTGATCGCGTTCCTTGCGGAGCTCGTTCAGATGTGTCTTACGCTCAGAGAGGATAAGCTCTGCGTCATTTATCTTCTGCTCAACAGCAGTCAGTTCCCTGACTGCTTTCTCTTTCTTGTCCTCATAGACAGAGATGCCGGCAATCTCTTCAATGATTTTCCTCCTTTCGACAGGGGGCATTTCAATGAAATGTGCGATATCTCCCTGCAGGATAAGATTGAATCCATCCGGGTCAATCCGCGCATGAGAGAGCATATCAAGAATCTCCTGCCGTGTGTGCTTCTTGTTGTTGATGCGGTAGACGCTTGCCCCATTCTGCTTGACGATGCGGGACAGCTTCACTTCTTTTTCTTCAAAAGGGAATGTCTTTTTCTCGTTGTCAAAGAAAATGCTGACTTCTGCGAGCTTGGCTGGTGTCTTAAGCTTGCCTCCATTGTAAATGAGGTTTGCTGACTTCTCCACGCGCAGCGCCTTGCTTGAGCCACGGCCGAGGACAAAGCAGACAGCATCGCCCACATTACTCTTGCCTGAGCCGTTCGGACCAAGGATAACATTGAACTGGTTGCCGAACAACAATTCTGTCCTCTTTGCAAAGCTCTTGAAACCATGCATTACTATTTTATTGATCTTTGTCATGCAGACAGGTAAAGCTTATCACGCCTGCTTTTAAATATTTTATCGCTTGCTCCCGTTTTTACTTACAAGTGAAGAAGAAACATTATATAATCGCCACCCCCTGAAATGGAGGGATGGAAGCAATCCAGTATAAGGGCCTTGATTTGGTGAGTGATGAACAGCGGGTAGTTCTTGACAAACTTTCAGCTGAGTACTACGATAAGATTCAGCGAAGCGTCCATAACAAGACGTTTTCCCTTGTCATTCACGTCAAGAAATATGAGGACAAGGCTGGTGGGGAAGGCAAGGAGAAAAAGCACGCAAAATTCAGTGTCCATGTCCGTGCCATTGCACCAAGCAAGCTTTTTGAAGCCTCTGCTGCAGACTGGGACTTTGCACGGACACTGCACAAAGTCTTTCGGGAAGTGGAACTGGTTGTCCAGCATCATTTTAAACAATAGGGGGGTCAACAATGTCGTATCGAACAGGTCGCGTCAAACGCGTCGCGACACAGGATGAATTGGGGGAGATCAAGGCAGACGATGGGGGGATATTCATTCCCTATGGCATCGATGACATCAATGAAGAGGGCATGAAACGCTGGCGCAAGAAGGGATTCGGAAAGGAAGATCAGGTCTCTTTCCGTGTTAGCAAGGAAGGCTTTGCCATCGATATCACTGCTGCATCAGTGAGCCCATTGCGTCGCAAAGGCGGCAAGAGTGCTTGAGTTACCCCAGTATCTCTTTTACATTGCGGAAATGAAGTTTTACAAACTGGAGGGGGTCTTTTCCTGACGTTTTTACGAAAAGAAGAGCGTCCTTTACATGAGTGCTTCCCTTGGGCACAGGATAACCGAGCTGTGCAGAAAGCACCTGTAACTGCTGGAGTCCGGCATGGCGTGCAAGAATTGACGCTGCAGCCACTTCCAGATACTTGTCTTCTGCATGCGTTGTCCGGATATCGCCCACTGTGCAGCCCGGATATTTGTCCACGACGTGGGTTGCCTTTTGTGTGAGCTGTTCTGCACATTGCCGATGCAGGGTATTGAGCAGCTCTGTCTGGCTGTGCCTGTTGTATTCCTCTGGATAGATGGATTTGACCACGTGGTCTGTTCGCTTTTCGATTTCACGCGCAAGATCTGGAATGTCACGATCGTTGATTTTCTTTGAGTCCTGGACGCCTAACAACAAGAGTTCCTCCCGTACCTTGTCATCTGCCATCACTGCAGCCACCACAAGACCGCCAAAGGTATCACCTTTAAGTGTTTCGTCGCTGCCAATAATGATACCGGACTCCCTGACAAAAGACGGCTTTTTCTCTTCTCTGAAGCCATGTGCCAACAGGAGCTTATGGTATTTTTCAAGCGCATCAGGGCGTCCCTGTAGCAGGAGTTTCCCTGATTTGAAAAGTACGGCTGTAACAGGCCCTTTCATCCGCAGGAGTTCCCATGGCGTCTTCAGCTCCCAAAGCGCGAGGCCTGCCTGCAGAAGAAGCGGTTGCACTGCTTCCTTTTTCACATCAATGAAGGTAACCATCGCTTCCTGCCGGGGAGATATAACTCATGGGACGGCCGGTCTGCTCTGTCCCATAATGCTGTTCTACTTTCTTCTCCAATCCGCTTCGCGGGACGCATGACGTCGCCATGAAATAAATAGCCCCGGCTACAATGACACCAACTGCGGCAATGCGCCATGATAGGTCATACGCCTGCCCAAGGCCCATATAAAATTCCCTGCGTTCTTTCTTCTTTTTTTCATCTTCGTCCATAGTTATCCCCTGTATACACCTGATGGCACAAATCCCCTTATGTCTGCTGTTGACACAAACTGTTTCAGCTCAAGATATTGCTTTATGCGTGCCTGCAGCTCCGTCATCTCGCCAAACAGGCCATTCTTCATACGGTCAATCTCTCCTTTATAGATTTTTTTCTCGAAAAAGATCCTGAACAGCGCGAGAAATGGGTGGTTTGCCCAGACTGCCATATAATCAATCTGCATCTTGGCATCGATGATGATGTCAATGCCCCCTTTGTTTGCCTTGATTTTTTTGCCTTGATGCATAATCTCCACAGTTGCAAGGTCTGACGTATTGATATTCATCTTGAGAATCCACTTGAAAAACTTGCTTTTCTCCGGCAGCTTATGGAACTGCCAGACAATCATGTGTATCTTGGCACCAGAACTTGTCACTTTCTCGAGGTAGGATACCTCATGGTTATCCGGGCTGTTCGTGTCCGGGTCGACCCAGCCGCGCTCAGTCAGCCATGCATGCATGAGCGTATACAGTCCTTGTGCATCAAAGACATCCTTGAACTTCAACGTTGTCTTGAAAATCTGGATCGGCTCTGGAGCTTTTTCGGGCATTGAGACGCCGTTGGTTCATAACTTTAAATAGCTTTTGAGCCGAGGCGATGCTCCTTTGTTTTTGGGTGTCATGGACGTCTGAACCGATGCTCGAAACATTTATATATACTCATCCCTCATTTTTTCGTATCTGGCGGTGATGCAATGTGAAAAAACCAGGTGACTATGAGATTATGCCTCATGACAAAATAGAGGCGCTACGCAATGAGCTCTCGCGCTTGAAATCTGAACGCACGCCAGAGCACCCTCATTCCCGGGATGTTATGCAGTCCATGGACAAGCTTACAGAGACCTTGGATCATTTCATGGAACTCTTCCAGTCAGCTATTGAGGAGATGAAAATTGAAGAACGTGAAGAGGAATTGATCGTTACTGAACTCCGGCCTCTTCATGAGAAAATTGATCAGCTGATTGATCACAATCAGAAAATAGCGCAAGGCATTGTTGCAATTGCGGACATGCTGAACCGTGAATTGCCCTCTCTGCGTGTCCGGCCAACATTGCCGCCATTGGAATCACCGTCATCGTCACTGTTCAGTACACCGCTCGGGCCGCCACCGCCAGTAGCCCCCAGGCCCATGGCACCGCCTCCACCGCCGAAAAAGGGACTTTTCTAAGATGCACGATGCAAAGTTTTCACGCAGAAAGGTGAAATCATTCCTGCGCACGGTGCATGCCTCGCGCAAGCGGTTGGCACACCGTGATTTGCTGGAAAGGATGGAAAGCCAACATGAGCCGCAAACGCCCATTGAACAGGAGATTCATGAGTTTAAACAGCCAGTTATACCTGAGTTCGAAACACGTAATGACCAGCTGGATGCCCTGCAGCAATATCTTGCAAAACTCGCAGAGAAGATAGACAAACGCGATGCGAGGATTGACAATATCCATGCAGCAGTCAGCGACCTTCGCAGTGTCGTGGAAAAAATTGCCAGTTACGAAGAGGAAGAGAAGACTGCCAAGCTCTCAGCCCGTGAACGGCACCTGCGGGTTGTCGAAGAGCAGCTTGCAGCATTTGAAGCCCGATTGGTAGAGGCAGCCACGCGGTATCGTGATGAGGCACTCTTTCCGCTGCGGCAGAAGATTGCAGCATTGCGGGAAAAGCATAAGACCCTCACTGCTAAGGAAGTACCCGAAGCAAAGGAAGCCATTGAGGAAGCTGCTGAAGAGCTACGGGAGCATGTTGCGCAGATGGAGCTTCCCCGTGAAGAAGTCGTCGCTGCACAAGAAGCTGCCGGCCGCATCGAAGAAGAAATGGCACAGCTTGCAGAGGATATCAAAGCGCAAGCCGTGACGCTTGACCTTCCGGACTTTGTGGTTACTGAAGAAGAAGAGTTACCTCTTCCATCCCCAGTACCAGAGCTTGCTGTCCGTGAAGCGCCACCAGAAGAGCTTTTGCCCCCTCCACCGATACCCAAGAAAAAAGAGAATGTTCTGGATACCATGCTTGGCGAGGTACGGAAGATGCTAAAGCCTAAAGCATATTGAATCGGCGCAGCAGAAAAAGTGAAAAGACGCACTCAAACAGAGACAAGAAGACTGCTCCATAGATAAGCCAGACTGGCACTGGCTGCGTGCTGATATCTATATTGGCGTTGGCAAGCGTGCTTGCCCAAGCAAATGCAGCGATGATGATGGTGATTTTACTGACAATGGTGTAAACCGGCAAAACCAGTGCAATGCGGGGGAGACTGTACTGGATAAATGAAATCAATGCGACTATGCTAAAGAAGAAAAATGAAAAAAAGATAAAAGTGGCCAGATAGTGGTATGTATTGATATCGCTGATGACGCCATTCCGGGAAAAGAACGCAGCATCAAGAAGCCCAAGCAGGCCATAGAAGAATGTGACCAATAGGTAACTGCGCAGCAACTTCTGCGTATCCAGGCTATTTTTCATCGATTCACTTATGATTCCGTACTATAAAAACATATCTGGGCCTGGGCGCCATTGAAAAGGTCACGTTGGCCATCAATTCTGTGAACATTGGCTCGTTACTCGAGCAAGCAAAAAGGGGATTGCAAGAAGAATTTTTGCCTTTACTATGGGAAGTTCCATGCGAACCGATGGCCACGAAGCGACAGCGAAGGAACTTTTCAATGGGTCATGAGCCTGCGCCAGCAGTTGCTAAACATTTAAGAATCTGCAAGACTAACACGGGTCGTGAGTCTTGAATCCAGACTACGGAATGCATGGGGTCATGCTCTTGCCAAAGCCAGTTATCCTATTTCTGGGAACTTTCCTGAGGGCTGCAAGGACAATCTCGTGAAGCGATTTGGTGTGTCTTATAACCCGCGCACAGCGACGGTAGTGACGTTTGTTACCAACCCCTTGCTGTACAGTGCAATCGGGGGTCTTTTTCTCGGTCCTGAAGGAATAGAACTTGGCTTTATGGTCGGTATGGCGGAAACCGCCTTGCGTGCGCTTCCTTATGCATGTGGGCAAGCGCCGGGCAGTATCGCTGGATCCATGATGACTGCAGAGGAAGGAACGACTTGGGCTCAGCGCCGGCGTACATGGACCCGGCGCTTTGTTGCCAAATGGAGCATCCTTATTGCCCTCGGCAGTGCGCTGCATGTCAAGGCTTCTTATGATGCCAAAGCATTTCAAGAGAAATATAAGCATGAGCTTGACCGGATACAAAAACAGCAAGTGCTGGATAAGGAGTTCGAGCCGCTTCTCTACCGTAAAGAGTCTATCCCCATCATCGCACAGCGAATCCGGGATGATAAAGACCTCCTCTCTCGTCTTCCTTCAGTCTCTGGGAAGGACTACGTTGTCGAGTCTCAATTTCTTGACTACTATCAAGCGGAGGTCAAGCCGACGCTTGACACAATCCTTAAGAGAAGCGAGCCTCTGCCCCGAACGCAGTTTGGGTACGGGAGCATCGCCCAGGAACCTATATTCTTTGATGTACTGGGTTTTCTCGGGCTCGGCATGCTCATCTTCGGTGCCGGCTGGCAAAAGCGATTCCGGTATGCGGGAATAAGCTTCTACAATATGGGTCGGAGTCTCTATGATGCAGTCGACCATCGTCGTGTAGGCTTGGTTGAACGCGTTGAAGGCGGTTGCCGGTCGCTCTATCACGGCACTGCATACCTTGGACATGTCCTGCTGGCTCAGGTAAATCTGCTTGGTGTCGTGGTCTGTCTCAGTGTCGGCATGCAATTCGTCGTCGGTCAATCCAACTCTTATAATCCCATAACAAAGCAGATACGAGTGACACCATCAAGTATCCTTGATGTTGGCCGGACAAAGGAAGACCTTGCCATTGTACTGGCTCATGAAAACACCCATTACTATCAGGACAGAATGAACTGGCCTACGAATAGTCTGCTGCAGGAGGGCCATGCCCGTGCTATTGAACGTATGTGCGCACAAGATCTTGCCAATAAGACAAAAGATGATGCATGGCTGCGTGGGCCTGTCCAGCGGGAACTTGTGGAGCTTAAGTCTGTTTATTACACACTGTGCATGAAATATGCTGTAGCTCCGGATGCAACGCTCCTTGGGGAGCACGACGTTGATGCAGTGACGAAAGCGATGTATGAACAGCTCGCTGCAGACGGCCATGCTAAAGGGATTGCAGTGTTCCGGATTGCTGAACACGAGCATGGACAAAAGATATATGACGACGTGCTGCACAACAATTTTGATGCGCTTACTGTCCCGGCAGTTTATCGTCCTGTGAAAGACTACCAGTGAACTACCCCGCAGCAGAGCTACGGGGCATTAAACTCAATCGGGAATAAAACCAATCAATAAATAATACCGTCCGCTGTTGGAGAATAAAGTGTAAAAAGGCTCCATCCAAAAACTCCGCTCCGCTTCGGGTTGGTATCGGTTCGGCTCGTTGTTGTGTTTGCGTGAAGCGGGTCCCTCCCGTAGGCACAGTCAGGCTGCGTCTTCGGTGGTTAGCTTCGCTGCGCTCGCTAACAGCTATCCCCTTCCGCTTTGTTTCCCTCCTTTTTAGAGCATCACAAAAAAGATGCCAACCTACTTCAGGATGGAGCCGTGTAAAAAGATGGCTTTATATAGTTGAAAACCTAAAAAAAGGGCATGAACAAATCCATTCTCTCATTCATTGTTGTGCTTGTTGCCCTTGTCGGTTGCACTGCTGAAGACGTCACTGAGGAAACTCAAATTGAGGAAGTTGTTGTGCAGGAGCCTGTTGAAGAGCAACAGGTTGAGAAGATTGTGGAGAAACTGGAGATGCCGACTGAGAAAGTGATTGACGCGCCAGAGGAGAAGCCTGCTGAAAAACCCGTAGAGGGAATTCCCGTTGAAGAAAAGCAACCTGTTGAAGAAAAAGTGGCAGAGCCGGTACAACGTGTGGAACAAGTAGTCAAAGAAGCTCCCCCACGTGTCTACAAAGGTCGCATCACAACTCTTAATCCTATAAAAAATGGCGTTTACACAGGCGAACTGACTGACATGGAAACGTATAAACATTATCCATTCACGACTTCTGTTGAGATCATTCGCGGCGACATAGTAACATTTACTTTGAGCAACGATGCAGCGAAGATTATTGCCAAGGAAGCCGATCCACGCCTTCAGAAGAATGAGACTGCAACAGAAGATACATCACAGCCGGCAGGCACAGAACTGGCACGTGTTAAGACAGTCATTTCTTCGCGTGATGGTTTGCGGGGCACACTGCGCAACAGCAGAACAGGTGACGAGTTCCGCTATTTGACAAATTCCCTAAAACTCGTTGTAGGGGATAATGTCTATTACACGCCCGGTGATGAGCCAGTTACTCTTGTGAAGATTGCGAAATAAGCCGCAGTAATTTATACCAGCGTTCTCTTCCCAAGAGTATGCTCTCCATTTATCATCGTCTCCTATCCGCCTATGGCTCTCAAGGCTGGTGGCCTGTCACGCCCGCGGGTGAAGAGGCGCCAAAATATGGTGCGCGTCGCTCACCAGAGCACCAGTTTGAAATCGCTGTTGGTGCGATTCTGACTCAGAATACGGCATGGACAAATGTTGAGAAAGCGCTGATTGCACTCAACAGAAAGCAAATGCTTCGACCACGAAGAATATTGGCTGCGAAGAACCTGCCCGAACTCATCAGGCCTGCGGGGTATTTCAACCAGAAAGCAGCACGGCTGAAAACCATGGCACGCTTCTTTCTTAAGACAGACCTCCTGTTGTATGATGTCGCTACCTTGCGCCAGATGCTGCTCGCATTGAACGGGGTTGGTCCCGAGACAGCAGATTCTATTCTGCTCTATGCGGTCGATAAACCTACTTTTATCATTGATGCCTATACCCGCCGTATCTTTTCGCGATTGGGCTATCTGCATGAATCCGCTTCATACGATGAGTGGCAACAGTTCTTTCATCACAATCTCCCGGCAGATGCAGCACTATTCAACGAATACCATGCATTACTCGTTGAGCACGCCAAGCAGTCATGCAGGAAAAAGCCTCTTTGTGAGGCATGCGTTCTTGTGGGGGCATGCAAGACGGGTGGTTCATCGCGGCACGTTACCCACGAGTGATATATACTATATGGGTCTCATTTAAATGCTGCCCTTGAGTCCATGCTCTGATGTCTCAACTGGAGAAATTATTCTACTATGATTCTCTTGGAATTGTGCCGACAAAGGATGAGTCTGAACGAGCATATCTGAAACGTGCAATCGGCCGTGTCGCTGCCCGTGATGATTTTGTCGCGTACCTGAAAACAATGGGCTACTCGCCGGAGGACTGTGATAATGCATCTCCTCTCCGGGAGCCAGCTCCCGAGGCTGGTTATGGGTTCATGCTCGCTGTTGAAAAAGAAAAGAAGTTCTTTGCCCACTTGCCATTCTGGCTGCCTGCGGTGGCAGCTGCAGAGTATCTCCTCTTCTGCGGCTTTGGCATGGGTGTTCCCCTTGGGCTTTTGGCAAATCGGGTGGGGGTCCATGCCTATCGTTATGTGATCAACAGCCGTGCGCTTGCTCAGTACGAACGAGAGCGTCATGCGATTGCAGCAGTGCCATTGGACCAACTTCTCGAGACCCAGTTCCCGTCTCATGGATCATATATAAGCGACCGGCTGGACCATGATGAAAAGGTGCGCTTGTCCTCATGTCATGATGGACAGGAATTACTGGCTTCTATGCAACAGATGTCCGGTGTCAAATGGGCTATTATTAGGGAGCGACTCCGACAGAATGGGCATCTTATTGAAGACAGTGCTTCGTCATTACTCATGCGGAAATCCATCTCATGCTTGTCCGGGACAGTCAAGGGGTTACTTGCGACCTTGCTGTCCTCTGCTCTTTTTTTCGAAACGACGTTTGGGTATCGTGATCTAGTCACAGCACGTCGCCAGCTCGGACCCGCTGTTTCCCGGGAAGTGACTGGTTTGCAGCAGACCTTGTACCGTGCGAATAATCTTGGAAATGGTCATCTTCCTGTTATCAAAATGGGTCATCGCGCCCTGCATTATGCACTGTCCAGTGAAGCCCAGGCTGCTGTTGAGGCAAACCTGCCTGTGCTCGCTCTACCCGGCTTGCGCCACGCAACACTGGTGTACACGTATCTTGGCAGCGGGTTGATGGGTCTCTGTGACCGGTACAGAGGCATGTATTCACCTGAGCAAAAGCAGGTTACATTTCTGCCGTACTATCGCGGCTCTGGACTCATCTCTGAAGAGCGCTACGTGCTCTTCCATGAACTCGGTCATCACTATGTTGATATGATTAACCCTAAACTTGCTGACCGCCACTTCTCGAAACAGGCGCTCGAACAAAGCCTGTTTCACGAAGGCCTCGCTGAATACCTAGCAATCACTGCACTGCGGCAGCGGCAGAACGTGTTCGGTCGTATTCATCAGCATCGCCTTTTCTGCATGGCCGATATTGCCCAGTATCTCGCGAGTGGCGATGATTGGTCCCTGCTCATGTCAAAATCGCATCATTATTCGCTTGGTTACATCTTTGTTGATTATGTGGTAACTGAAATAGGGGCACAGCATCTGTCCCATGTCATTGCAGCACCGCCGACATTTCAGGATATTGTGTACCCGGAACGATATGTCTTGGCCTTGAAACGACTGCTGGGCCAGGAGCCCATTCTGCAGCATCAATGGAAACTGCCACGCTACTCTATTGATAATTATGTCTCTTCAGGGTAAATCGCTGAAAAGTTCATCACTCCTGTGAGCATCAACTTTTTTTCTTGCAAGCAAAAAGGAAATTGCAATGGAGTTTTGGTCATTACTAGAGATAGCTCCATGCCGATCGATGACCCGTGGGAAGGGACTTTTCAAGAGCATGCAATTACCATTTTCGAATGGTAATAAATGTTTATATACTATGGGATATATACTCTAGACATTAATGTTTTTTTGTAAAAAAAGAGGTGGTATGAGATGAGTATATTAATAGAAACACGTCAGGCTTTGGTTGATCCTTTGACCACAATCTGGCAAAGCACAACCAATATGCTGCCTGGTCTTCTGGCTGGTATTGTCATCCTGCTTTTCGGCTATCTGGTCGCGAAGCTGGTTGCATATGCTGTGCATAAGCTAGTGGTGAAAGGTCAGCTTGATAAATGGCTGTTTGAGAAAACGAATCTTAAACCAGTTGTAGGAAAGTTTGACCTTGCGTCCTTTGTGGGGACCCTTGTCAAATGGTACGTGTTCATCCTGTTCCTGCCTTCAGCAGCGGACATGGTGCAACTGAGTGGGTTGTCTGATCTCTTGCGGGGACTGGCGCTATGGATTCCCAACCTCATTACTGCTGTCATTCTGGCATTGCTTGGGTGGCTGGGTGCAGAGTATGCAGCAAAGGAAATTGTCGCAACAAAGGCAAAAGGCGCGAATGTGATTGCGGACATTGCATGGGGCGGTATTTTGGTGTTTGCAGGTCTGATGGCATTGACGCAGATGAGCGTTGCTGTGTCATTAGCAGAGAACACGTTCCTCATCCTGCTCGCAGGCATCGTGTTTGCCACAGCCTTGGCACTCGGGCTTGGTTTCGGTCTTGCTCTGAAAGATGAGGCAGTTGCCCAAATCAAGAAATTAAAGAAGATGTTTTAGTTTTTTTCTTTTCTCTTTTTATAATAGTGGGTGCATTCTACACGTGTATCAACGTACACCCGGTAGCCTTTCTGACGCGCATCCAGACAGAACATGACATCATCATAGCTCTCTCCCTTATAGCGGAAGACGACTTTCTCAAGAACCTCACGCGTCATCAGGCAACAGCTTAAGCTGCATGCTTTTATTTCTTTGAGTTGGGGTTTTGCAAGCTCGTCCTTTGCAATGTACACCATGTAATTCTCATCACCTTGCGGGTCAATGTCCCAGAGCAATGGCGCCGGGACCCGCTTGCCATCATGATCTGCGTAATACCAAACAACTGCAGACACGATGTCCTTCTTGTGCGCCAGCAGGTGTTCAATAACAGATGGAGGGGGTACGACATCTGCTTCAAGGCTCAAAAAATAGTCATACCCAGCGATGACTTTCTTGCGGAGGAGATTGCGGCAGTGAATGATTCGGTCACGAGGTGTTGCAAGGTCATAACCATAATGGATGACAGGAATGCCTCGTTGTTTCAAGTGCTCTGCAAAAAAAGGGGACGATGAATTGTCCACAAGGAGAATATCCTTCTCCGGGTAAGTCAGCGCTTTGAGTCCGTCTGCATATTTTTCAAGACAATACAATTTCCCATCATACGTAGGACAGCCAACTAATACCTTCATGATAGAAGAAAAAAAGAAGCATTACTTAAGGTTTAGGGCTTTTTTCATGGCTTCCTTGTCAAAGCCAACAATAATGGTGTCACCAATTTCAATGACTGGAACACCCATCTGTCCTGTTTTCTCAATCATTGCCTCGCGCGCTTCCTCGTCTTCGGCAACATTAATCTCCTCATAATCAATCTTGTTTTCTTTGAGGAAGGCCTTTGCTTTCTGACAGTAGACGCATGTCGGCGTCGAATACACTTTTACAGTCTGCTTTGGCATATCTATCACCAGTCTTTTCAGAGGTCTCGTGCTATTTAAGGATTTTTGTTTGGCAGGCTCCCTCACTGCAGGCAGCAATTAGTAAGCCCGCACAACTGTTCCTGACGCAGATGCGTGGATCGCTGTTGTCAAATGTCCTTGTGTCTGTTTTTGGCACAGCAATGCAACTGCAGCTGCTGTAGAGTAATTTACAGTCGGCATCTCGAGAACAGGCATTTGCTGGGCTTGATGGTTGTTCGTCAGAGGGTCGTGTCTTTTCTGGTTGAGTTTCACCAGATTTCTCTTGTGGCTGCTCACGTTGTCCTATTTCCCCCACTGGTGGTGGGGGCGGCAATACCGGCTCTTCGGCCGATGGAGTTTCTGGCTGCTCCGGTGTCAATGGTTTTTGTGGTGCGACCGCACATCCGAGTAACACCAAGGCAAAGACGATAAGATACAACTTCATGAAAGACATCAGCCCCCCTTTGAATAAAAATCTATTGGTTCAGCAACGCTGTTAGTTCCTGTTTCTTCTCTTCAAACAAATCCTTGTCAATGGCCTCGAGATTCAGGCGCAGCAGCGGCTCTGTGTTGGATGTGCGCAGATTAAACCACCATGTCCCCATGTCCATTGAAAGCCCATCAAGATACGTCGCTTTGCCTTTATATCGTTTTTCGACCATCTTCAGGACTTCCTGCGGGTCGCTGGGTACCCTGAAATTTATCTCTTCCCCCGTAAAGTACTTTTGGAACGGTGCCACTAAAGCAGATAATGGTTGCCGGGTCTCTTCCATTATTCTGAGGACGTGCAGCCATGCCATATCTGGGCAATCTGCAGAAAAGAAATCGCGGAAAAAGAAATGGCCAGACTTTTCGCCGCCAAGCAGTGCCGAGACTTCAAGCATCTTGGTCTTGACGCGGGAGTGTCCGCCTTTCCACATGACAGGCGTGCCACCAGCTTGTGCAATGGCTTCTGGGAGGGCTCGCGTGCTCCGTGTATCATAGACAATTGCCGCACCCGGATTTGCCTTGAGCATGTGTGTTGCAAGAAGACACAGAATGATGTCACCCGGTACTGCCTTCCCTAGTTCGTCCACAAAACCGACACGGTCAGCGTCGCCATCAAATGCAAGTCCTAGTTCTGCCTTGGTATTGAGAACTGCCTGTTTCAGTGCAGTAAGATTTTCTTCCTTGATTGGATTTGCTTCATGGTTCGGGAACGTGCCGTCAAGGTCGAAAAAGAGGCATTGCGTTTCCACCATGGGGTATTGGGAGAGGAGTGTGGGTAATGTATGACCGGCCATGCCGTTGCCAGCATCACAGACGAGCCGGTGTCCCAAGGTTAGAGACATATGCTTTGCGATGAACGATGCATACGGCATGTCCTGCACCGTGTGCAGCTTGCCAATTCCGGTAGTAGCCCAGGAATCCGCAGCGAGCATCTGTTCGAGCTGCGCCAAACCCGTTTCATAGCTAAGCGCCACCGCATTCTTTTTGCAGATCTTGAAACCATTATATTCTTTGGGATTATGAGATGCTGTGACGATAACGCCCGCATCATAGCCTCCGGTCGCCAACAGGTGATAAAATTCTGGTGTTGAGCGGAGGCCTGCTTTGAGGGCGTCAGCTCCCTGGCCAATGATTCCATACCGGAGCGCATACTCCATCTGTGGACTGCTCGTCCTCATATCGTGGGCAACAAGGACATTTCGTGCCTGTAAAAGTGACACGACGGCTTTCCCGACCTTGTGCGTGAGAAATTGATCTATCTCATGAGGTACAATTCCCCTGATGTCATATGCTTTAACAACGCCCATTTTTTACAATGACTGATTGAGAGTTGACAATAATATCCAGTCCACTGACACCGACTGTTGCGACAAATGAGGAGTCCTTGTTATTAATAGTATTGCTTCCATTATGGCAGTATGATGTTCCCGGTGCATAATCCCCCTTTGTGCGTGCATAGGGTGCAAACTCGGGCCGCTGCTCAAGTGCGGTCACAAGTTTTCCGACATCCTGTGTCTTATCCTTGGCACTGACAAGCACTGTATCATCCGTATCAACAATGACGAGATTGTTGACCTGATGCGCATAGATGATGCGGCTACTGCCAACAATAATTGACCCGCGGGCATTGCCCTGATACTTTGCCCTAATCACGTTTTCCTGTTCGTCTTTTGGATAAAGTCTGGAAAATGCGAGGAAGTCACCGACATCATCCCATAGAAATGTTGCTCTGACCACTGCCACATTATGTGACTTCTCTGTGACGCCAACGTCGATCGAGACTGTCTCCAATGCGGCAAAGACCTCTTCTGCAGTTGCCAGGTTCTGCGCAAGATTCTGGAGCCCATCCCACAAGGCAGGCATGTGGTGCCTGAAACCGTCAAGCAGCACATTGCGCTTCGCAATCATCATACCTGAGTTCCAGAAATAGCAACCACTCTGCATATATGCTGCTGCGGTCTGGACATTTGGTTTCTCTTTAAAGCCATCGACAACGTATGCGTCAATCATGCGTGTGGCAAGCTGTTTCCCCCGAGTGATATAACCATAGCCCGTCTCCGGGCGGTTGATGGGGATGCCGAACAAGACGAGGTGACCTGATTCAGCAAGCGCAGATGCCTGCTCGACATTCTGTGCAAACTGTTCCGGGTTGGTTATTGCGTGGTCTGCTGTTCCAATGACGACGGTCGGATTTCCTTTCTCAGCAATGAGCGCTAACCCGATGCTTGCTGCAGTACCCCGCCCCATGGGTTCAATAATATAGGTAATATCCGGTGCAAGTGCATGTAATTGAGGATAAAGGTCCTTGGTTGTGACGATGGTGATATTTTCCCGTTCAGTGACCCATTCCATGCGTTCAACTGCATCTTCAAGTAGCGTTTTTCTTGAGACGAGTGACAGGCATTGTTTTGGTCTGTTCCCCCGTGAGAGTGGCCAGAGCCGCTTGCCTGATCCACCGGCAAGAATGATTGTCTTGAGCATCACGGCTCGGAAGAAAGTAGTTCCTTATAAAAGTGATGCTTCACGTGGCTTCATCCAAAAATAGGTTGGCATCATTTTTGTGAGGTCAAAGAATGGGTACCATGGACAAGCGGAAGGGGTCGCTCCATACGGGAAGGTGCCACTCTGTGTGGTTTATAGGATGAGCCGAACCGATGCCAACCCAGAGCGAAGCGGATTTTTTGGATGAAGCCGCTTCACGTATGTTTTATATTGGTTGTCGTCTTTCCCTTTCTGATGCTCTCAAAATCAAAGTACCTCATCGGTTTGCACTGTCCCCGGCAGCTCTGGTGCGTGTATAATGCGCCAGATATGATTCCACCAGTTGATGACGCCACGCAGGCATTGTTCGATCAGGGACATGAAGTGGGTGCATTTGCCAAGAAGCTGTATCCTCTTGGCATAGAAGTAGAGTGGGATAAGGGTTTTAATCATACGCTCACTAGAACGAAGGAATTGGTTGTACAGCGCAAGACTATCTTCGAAGCCAGCTTCATCCATGGAGATGCATACTGTCGTGTTGATATCCTGGTACCGGTGGATGGGGACTGGGATCTGATAGAAGTGAAAAGCTCAACGCAGGTCACAGAAGAACATCTGCATGATGTTGCATTCCAGCGTTACTGCCTTGAGGGTGCAGGTATCCGCATCAGGCGATGCCACCTCATGCATGTCAACAGTGAGTATGTGCGACACGGAGATATTGATCCGCAGCAATTATTCTCGTGCGAAGATGTCACTGAACAAGTGACATCCTTGTTGCCATCTGTCGAAAATAATCTCAATGATCTGATGGCCATCATCCAAGGTCCCATGCCTCATCCCCAGCTCGGCACCGAATGCATTGACCCAAAAGATTGTCCTGTGTGTATGACAGGCCTGCCGGACCATAATGTTACTGAATTATACCAGTTCGGCAAACGGGCGTATGCATTTCTTAACCAGAATACTACTCTCATTACCGACTTGCCGGACCATCTATTAAATCAGAAACAGCGTATCCAGCGTGATTGCATCCAAACTGGCCAGGCGCACACAGAACCCGCCCATATAAAGGAGTTCCTTGCGGGGTTGCACTATCCTCTGTATCTGCTTGACTTTGAAGCAGTGAATCCCGCAGTGCCGCTCTTTGATGGCACACATCCATACCAACAGGTTCCGTTTCAGCTCTCATTGCACATCATCCAGCAACCAGGCAGCACACCGGACCATGTTGCATTCCTTGCAGATAGTCCCGAAGACCCCCGACGTGCTGTGGTTGACACACTCCGTGCTATCAGAAGCACGGGCACAGTGTTGGCTTACAACAAAATGTTTGAACAAGGCATCCTGCGTGACTTGCTTGACACCTATCCTGAGGAAAAATGGCTTGCATCAGTTATTGAACGGCTCGATGACCTCCTCATCCCTTTCAGGAATTTCTGGTATTACCATCCCGCACAGCACGGGAGCTGCTCTATCAAGGCAGTGCTTCCTGCTCTGACGGGGAAGAGCTATAATCATTTGGAAGTCAGCAAAGGCGATCAGGCAGCACGGGAGTTCTTGCAGATGACGTACAAAGAGAGAAAACAAAACCCCTCTCTGAGGAAGGCTCTGCTGATGTATTGCAAGCAAGATACTGAGGGAATGATTGCCTTGCTGCATTGCCTTGAACAGGTTGCCATGCAGCTGCTCCGCTGAACGATAGATAGCTTTTTATAGGTTGTAAAAAAAGCGTCCCTATTCAGTAAAAACTACTGGAGGAGAGAAGATGAAATCTGTGATGTCCTTGTTGGTGGCCCTGCTCTTACTGCCCTTGGTTTCAGCAGCGAACTTAACTATTACTAGTACAGCCCCGACACAGGCGACTGTGGGGACTCAGTATACCTATCAGGTCACGACCAGTCTTGATGGTGTGGCAAATCTAACCTATTCCTTGTCCACTGCACCCAGTGGAATGACAATTAATACAACATCCGGCTTTATCTCTTTCCTGCCTGCAGCGATTGGCAGCAATAATATCACGATTTCAGTCAGCAATGGGACTCAGCAGGTAACTCAATCTTACACGCTTGAGAGTACGCAAAACTCTGCACTCAGCTTTTCAGCACCTCTGCTTGGCGGGCCAAAGCAGCGCCGCTCCAATCCTGCAGCTTTTGATGATTCCCGCAAGAATGTTTATGTCGAAGAAAAGATGACCATCAAAAACACAGGAACGACCCCACTCACCACTATCGCATTTTCCTCGAACGCTGCAAGCAAGTTTAATGTTACCTTCTCAGGTGTACCGTCAACGCTTGATCCGGGTGTGGAAGCGACGGTTACCGTCAAAGCACGGGTCCCTGAAGACCTCGATGCCTTTTTCCCAGACAAAACAAGTCCGCGACTCCTCTTGGGCGAATTGACGGGGACAGCACGAAGCAATAATGTCTCGCTTACTACAAAGCAGCCGCTTGAGATGCAGGCTGCCAATATGTTAGTCATACGCGATGTTACTGTCATTGTCCGCGGAAGGACAAAGAGTGTCGATGAAAGTGATCGGGTCGAGAATCTGAAGATCCGCGATATTGTGCAGCTGGATGTTGATCTTGAGAACCTGTACTCGTCAAGCGAGAATGAAGACCTTGACATGAATGACGTCGTCGTCAACATAGACACCAACACGAAGACATTTGACATCGACAACAAGCTTGATATCAACGATGTCAGGGCTGATTCTATTGAAACAGGCTCGCTCACGTTCCATGTGGAAGACGATGCGCAGGGCGGCACCTATAAAATTACCTTGGAAGTCACTGGGCAGGATGACAATGGTGCCATTCATGGCGAACAGATGTCATTTGTCCTTGAAGTGAGCAGGAAACCGAATGAGATCAGTATCCAGAAGGTCACGCTGAGCCCGGAAAAGCCAGCCTGCACCACAAAGCAGGCAACGCTCACTGTTCTGCTCCATAATACGGGTAACTCCCATGAGGAAAAGGCCAGTGTCCATGTGCAGAGCAAGGAACTTGACTTTGCTGAAAAGAAGATGCCCTTCCGTCTTGCGCGCGATGATACGCAGGAAGAGAAATTTGTCTTACAACTCAAGCCAGGCAAGGCAACAATCCAGATAGAGGCATTTTATGATACTGACAAGGTGAGTGCAACTGATGCACTTGTGCTTGATATCCCTGACTGTGCAGCCAAGCTAAAGGATGTTGTGGAACAGACCAGACAGGAACTGGAAGAAAAAACAGAGCCAGCAGTGGAGACCAGTGAGTCTGATCTTGTGCCGCTCGCGCCAGTTGAGGTGGTAAAGCAGGAGACTGCTCTGTGGGTGTATCCTGTGCTTGGTCTCTCTATGCTTGCAGCAATGGGGACAGTCATCCTGCTGTTCTGGATTTTGCTGAAAGAGTGAGCAACATTTATATATGAGTCATAATCACCGGCAAGTAACAAAATGAATCGAACACTCGTGACCATTTTTGCCCTGCTCTTCTTTTCCATCCCGGCAGTGCAAGCGAAAGTCGCCATTAATGAAATAATGTATAGCCCTGTTGGTGATGATGACAGCCTTGAATGGGTGGAGTTGGTCAATGATGGCACTTCCACTGTTGATGTTGCTGCATACAAAATAGATGGCAATCACTTTGAGGATGCAGTTATTCCCGCTGGAGGCTACCTCATTGTTGCGCGCAAGCTTCTCGGAAATGTGAGCTTCGCTACAGAGTATGGCAATCACGATGGTGTGTGGAATGGCAGTGACGGCTATGCAGCCGTTGATGGGCAGTTTGAGCTCACTAATGGCGGTAAAACCGTCACGCTCACCGATGGCAATGGTGTGGTAGTCGACACCGTTGATTATACTTCTTTTGCCTCACTTGCAGATAATAACAACAAGACCATTGAACGGACGAATACGATCAATACGCTGTTCAGGCAAAGCCCATTGGGAGGAACGCCCGGTGCAATTAACATCGCATTCAATTCAGCACCAAGCCTCGTCACGTCTCCAGACAAGACAATAATTATCCTTGGTGAAGATAAAACGCAACCATTTAATGTCAATGTGACTGATGCACAGAATAATGCTGCCATCGCATGGCAGGTTGACGGGTCATTGGCTGGGACATCATCCTCTTTCACTTTTACTGCAGCCCAGCATGCACTGGGCAATCATACGGTTACAGTCATTGTGTCTGACAGCGAGTTTACTATCACTAAAGCATGGAACCTGACTGTTAGTTCTGTGCCTGTCTCTGCTGCTTTGGCATTGACCTACAATAGTTCCAACGGCATAAATAGGGCGAGGGACGTGGTCTTTTCCCGTGGTACGAGCCGCATTGACTTCGGTGCACAGGAAATTGACTTGAGTGATGTCGTTGATGTTGACGCCGGAGTTCGCATCACCGCTGATAGTGTTGCACTAGACGGCTCATTGTTCCCTCAGCTTACACGGAACGCAACCATCACGCTCGCAGCACTTGTTCCCAATCCCTTTATCGTCACCAGTGTATCATTCACCGGCACGCCAGCCACCCCGTGCACTACTTGTATTATCACCGGGCGCTCAGCATCAACAGTGACATTCACTGTTCCATCCTTCTCACAATATAAGGTTGTCGACTATGCAAGCGTCTATTCACTGACAGCGCCGGCGAGCGTTTTGATCAGTGCCAGGAAAGGCGAACAGTCAACACAGAGCATTGTTTTGGCCAATGCAGGCACAGAATCGCTGACCAATGTGCGTCTTGCATTGCTTCCTGACGGAGGATATGATGTCAACATAACATCTGCCGGCGTAACGGGTAAGCAGCTTGGGCCATATACGCTTGCAGCAGGAGAGAGCAGGACTATTGTTCTGTCGACGTTTGTGCCATCTGGCCAGGACGTCAGGAATGTACGGCTCGGTACATTACACATATCCGCCAATGAGATAGCAAACAAGACAATCCCTCTTACTGTCTCCTTGCAGTCAAAGCTTATCTTCACGGATATAACTGCGCGGATTGACGATGAGAGCAGACGCCATCTTGTTGACGGCTCTGTGCTGACAAAGGTACATCCGGGCTCGATGCTGTCTTTGGGGCTTGAGCTCTCGAACGATTATCTGCGGAGTGAGAATCTTGATATCAGTGATATCACGCTTGATGCAGTCATTAAGGGGCTTGAAGCAGACGGTGATGACGTGGATGAGAGCGCAAAGATCGGGTCGCTCCTTGCTGGTACTTCCTCCCGGAAGACACTGCTGTTCACCATCCCGCTCGATGTCGAAGATAAGACCTATCTGCTTGAGATAGAGGCGACGGGTGTGGATGAATTCAACCAGCAGCATATCGTGAAAGCGACGATATCATTGAGTATTGAAAAAGATTTGCATGATCTGCGCATTGTCAAAGTCGATATAAGCAGGCAGGAATCATGTGCTGGGAATGCGCTTGTCGAAGTGCATTTCAAAAATCTCGGCAGGAATGATGAAGAAGATGTCCGCGTTGAGGTGACAAGCCGCGCGCTTGGGCTTGATTTTGCAGAAGATAACCTGAAACTGACTGATGATGCATCAAAAGACAGCGAATACCTCTACAGTACTTCCATTGATGTCCATGCAGAGCTTGCACCGGGTGATTATCCCGTCACTGCACGAATCTACAGGAAAGACAAACTTGAGCATGAACAGACTGTCTCCCTCGCTGTTGCATCGTGCGATGAACAGACTCGACTTGATGTGCAGGAAATGGATACTGAGCGGGTAGATCACATCATCGTGAACCAGCCATTTGTCAAGAAAATGCAGGTGGCACCTCTGATACAAGGTGAACCGACTGTCTCATCCGTCTCACCAATGCATATCTATGCACTCATCGGCGCGATTTTCTTTGCTTTCGCAGTCTACGTTTTTGCTGAACTGCTAAAGAAGGATCATTATTAGCATCATAGCCAAAGAAATATTCTTCCCCTTTTTGCAGGATATATGAAATAATGAGTTGCTCGTCTTGCAGCGTCGTATTCTCCTGCCAATCCTGCAGGCGTCCCTTATACAAGAGTCTGCCTTCTCCATCCTCAATATGGAAGATGCCATTGACTGGCGTCAGTTTATAGGCTACATAGCCACGAAGCGAAAAAAGGAGACTTTCTTTGCACACATCCAATATGTTGGAGCCGAGCACAATTGTCTCGAGAATCTGCCGGGAATAGCCCTCCCGTGGGATATAGGGCATCAGAACTGGTCCTGTACCTTCTCGAGGTTTTTCTTCAGCCGTTTGGCTGCGCCTGCAAGCGCCTTTTTGGCATCCCCTTTCTTCATCTCAACAAAAAACTTTGGAATGCCGATGAGGGGGTGCTCTATCTTGTACGATGTGAACTTGACGTCCTCGTCCTGTGCCAGCTCGTCCTTGAGCGCATTGCAGAACGTGTGATCCTCGCCAACAATCTCGAAAACGAATGTTTTATCCGTCTGTTCAATGACTTTAAGCTCCATGAATGACCACCTGACGGGAAGGAAAAGGTAGCGGTTTATAAAGGTTTAGGGATTTATGCATCATCGTCGTCTTTTCCTGTCGCGTCCTTCTTTCGTTTTGTTGCATACTTGTGTGCGAGATGCAATGGCTCAGGCAGCTTGTGGGGCATGATGCAGTTATCTTTCATTAATTGAATGGCTGTCTTCAGGCTGACCTTGTAGCCCGGGGAGATGATGATGGGTTTACTGAACTGCCGTGTGACCAGTGCTGCGCCTGCCTTTTCCTGCTTGCAATAGATGTCATTTCCCCGTATCTCGCCGAATAATGGCTTGTGCGCAATGCCTATTGTCGGGATATCGAGAACAAGTCCCAATTGCGATGCAATGCCTATGCCCCGTGGGTGGAGGATGCCTTGCCCCGCAACAAACATAATCGATGGCCTTATCTGAAGTTGATGGTATGTTTCAATGGCAATTGGTCCTTCACGATAGAAAAGCAAATCCGGAATGTATGGAAACGGGATCTCTCCTAATGCTGTCTGGCTCTCAACAATTTTTTTCTCTTTTGTGTCATAAACCACGATTGTGCATGCAATCGTCTTGTCCCAGTACGAGAAGTCGCAGCCTCCCAGCAGATCCGAGCTTTCGAAATCGTCACGGGTGACAATACTCTTTGCGAGCTTGAGTTGCTCTTTTTTCAGCTTTCCAAGATCAAGATACATTGCCGTCGCCCTTTTTACTGGTGGGGTGGGTAAGCTCTATTTAAATCTTTCTTTTTGTAACTACCAATTAGTAACTATATCTTGCGGCGTGCTTCAGGATTCGCGCAACCCGTTCCTGCAGGGTTCCTGCTTTGAGGGCAATCATCTCGTAGCCATGCTCCTGGTAGATGTGTGCAAGCTGCTGACCAAGCAATGCAGCTTCTTCGTGGCATTCCCTGCGCGTTTCTGTTGTTTCAGTGCTGTCCAACATTCCAATGAGAAAGACCGTATCATACCTGGCTTTTTGCGCTTCGGTCAGTATCCTGTCATATGTCTGCGTTCCTTTCTGTGCATACGCGAGACCATCGTGGATGCCGCGGTCAAGAAACGCGCGCTTTGCATCTTTCGGGATGCGGGCTTCCCGCTGGAGTTGTAAATCAAGGATTCTGTCCTGAAAATCCGGCTCTGTCCATGGCGTTTTCTGACCGTGCGCTTGTCGCAGTTTGATGTAATCCTCTGCAGCTTCGCGCATGACGTATTCGCCAAGCTGCTCGAGAGCGAGAATAATGCTGCTCTTGCCTGTTCCCGGGCCGCCGGTGAGGACATACAGCTTGGTCATTGCCTCCGGAGAGCAGCGGCCACTATATAGTTATTTGGTGAAGAAGATTCTACAGCTCATACTTTCCAGTTTGTCATAAGCAGATACGCATCTGCCGAGACATTGCCATCTCTGGACCATTGGAACTCATAATGCCAAACCTCATCAAGTCGTCCTGTCTTTGTCAAGGACACATGCTTGCTGGCATTGCTGAAGCTTTCCCGCACGTATTTGATTCTGCCCTCCTTGCCAATGACGGAGCTTGCCCCGCTGTCAAAACTGAAGAGGATTGTCCCCAATGCCATTGCTGACAACAATGTTGTGTGCTTCTCAAAATCCTTATGAGGCACTTCCATTGTGTCGATGGCAGTGACCAGCTGCCCTTTATTGTTCCGCATAAAAAACGTGCGCACATAGCCCATCAATTTGCCCTTTCTTTTGGCGATATGGTATCGTGTTCCGGGATCGGCTGCATCCTCTTCAAAAAATTCCAATGCTTCCTGCCGGATGCAGGATTGCTGTGTGGCCAATGCAGCTTGCTTGATGAGGTGGCCATTGCGCGTGGCCTCTATTGTGTAGGGGCCTCCGCTAAAGACCTTGTCATAGTTTTCCGGGTGATATTTTCTGAAGACAGTCTCCAGTGTATCTACCTTTTCTGTACGGGGCTTCATCTGAAGGAAAATATTCAGTTCTTGTTTAGCAAGCATTATGAGGAAATCTCTGTATCCTTCCACCCACTCACCTATGGGGGCAGTGAACATATCCTTGCCCGTAGATGATTTGCGGCCTAGACTCCACTGCTCCAGTTGCTGGCGCGTCGTTTTAGAAAGTGCAGTCAGGTAGTCACCGATGATGCAACTGCCATCCCTCTTTAACAGGCGTTTGACGAGCTCGATTTTTTTTTGCTCATGCGGCTTCTGTGCAAGGCTTTGGCAATACG
>JACQSS010000072.1 GCA_016211195.1 Candidatus Woesearchaeota archaeon | reverse complement strand
GCCATCAATTATGTGAGCATTGGCTTCCTTCTCTTGCAAGCAAAAAGGGGATTCCAAGAGGAATTTTTGCCATTAACAGGCAAAAGCACATGCGAACCGATGGCCACGGAGCGCAAGCGAAGGAACTTTTCAATGGGACCAGCCACTAGCAAACTTTTTAAGTACACCCATTATTGCCGCCCCATGCTTGCTTATGCACTCAGTTTCATCGTGAGCATCACATTCCTTATTATTGTGGCAGTTCTTGTCCACCAACGGAGAACTGCATTAAACGAAATGGGGGGTATGATGGCGGGTATGGCTTTTGGCATGTTTGGCGGACTGGTGACTGCTACCATGTATCTCATACCAACGGGCGACTTCCTCTGGGGAACAATCTCTGGGAGCGTGGTTGGACTGGCTTTTGGTTTTGTCATGGGTCTGCTCGGCGGGCCTATGGGCATCATGGAAGGGGTTATGGCTGGACCCATGGGCGGCATGATGGGTGCCATGCTCGGCCAGATGATACGACCATTTGCACTGGACCAGTTCATGCTCTTCTTTTTCGCCTTGCAGGCAGTTAGCGTCGCTGCGCTGCTCTATTGCCTTCCATGTGGCAAATGTGACGGAGGGCACCAACCATTACTCCCCACAAAACATATTCTTTCGCTGCTGCTCCTGTTTGTCGGCGTTGCTGGATTGCTTTTCATGCAGACAAATTATTCACTTGCACAGCCTACAGCATATACCGTCGCAGAGAAAGGCCTTCAGCTACCGGCTAATTTACGCGCATTGACACAGGAGACCCGTGCAAATGCTGTATTGGCTGGCGATGTGCAAAAGATAACAATGAAGATTACCGGTGCAGGCTATTCACCCAATTACATTGTCGCCAAAAAAGGTACCCTCATCATCACGTTGGAAGCAGATGAAACAGCAGGCTGCACACGCGACATTGTCTTCCCTGACTTCGGTATCCGGAAGCTCGTGCCTGAGAATGGACGCGAAACAGTCCGCCTTGAATTAAAGAAAACGGGAGAGTATCGATTCCATTGTTCCATGGACATGATGAAAGGCAAAATTATTGTTGAGGGATAGGTTTATAAGAAGATATACTTCTGCTGGAGGCGTTGCCGCGGTGGCACAACCCGGTACTGCGGCGGTCTCGAAAACCGCTTTCCGCAAGGATATCCCGGTTCAAATATTGGCGCTCTCGTGAACGCCAGTGAGAAAGTCCGGGCCGCGGCGTGTTTTTTTATCTGTGTCGTTGCAACTCTCGTCGAATACCTGGCGAGGGTAGGTCTTTTCTGCAATCGAAGACAAACCACATTAGCTGGAACTATGAGGCAAATTGACCATTACATCGCTGCTTTGCTTGTACTGCCCGTAAATCACATATAGTCGGACATTGACACCCATCAAGATCATAGCAGATATGCCAATCACAATTTAGCAAGGTTGGCTGCCTTCCATCTCTCCCTGTGCAATCTACATAGCGGGAAGTTGTACTTACTTGACATCCACTCGGACATCGACATCCATCAATGTCTGAACAAACATCAATACATCTTGCAAGAATCGTCTGAAAACCATCCCCCCCATCAGTTCCACCACTGGTGATACACACGCCATTTGAACACGTCTGCCCGGTTGCACAGTTCATCACCGGACTCCACTCTGTGCAAGAATCAGTATCGTAATTAGTACCACACACCTTATACCCGCTGCCAGAGCATTGCTTGGCATCACTTGTACATTCATTGGTACAAGGACTTGAGCAAAGATCTTGACCATTAACACAATAGGTAGGAGAGACACACGTCCTCCACAATTGCCAGATACCATTTGCGCATTTATAATTAAGATTACCAGTTGCATCTGTACAGCACTGAAAGGTCCCAGTGCATGGCTGTCCAACGAATCTGGTGGCACAGCTTGCACTGCAACCGACGCTTGTGCAGGAAAAGGTAAACGATTGTTCATTATTGCCCGAGTTCACGTCATTCGCTGGTGCAGGGATAGATATCCGTATAGAGAGCATTCCTGATAGGGGCACTGTAATTGTCCCCATCTCCAAAATCGCTTTTGCTGGATCAAAAAATTGGCAACCAGACCGTGGATGGACGCTCATAAGAGTACCAGTAGTTACTGTTTTCGTAAAGGTTTGTCCTGCCGCGGTGACCGTAATACTGGCTTGCTCAGCTGCAAAAGAACCAGGCCGATTCACCCCCAAAAATATGGTCTCGGGTATGCGCACGGAAAGAACATGTGACCCTGGAGTGATTTGACTGGTCGCTGTCAGCACATTCCCATCCACCAGGATAGAAGTAACCCTGAAATCAACTGCACACACTGGGTCTGTCGCTGAAACACACCCAACTGAACTATATGACTGGCAGGACGTTGAACCTGCGGCGGTTTCTGGAGTCCACTTGCAATCCGGATTATTGTCAGGACAATTCCTATAGAGACGAATCTCTCCCAAGTGTTGCGCGCCACCATAAGCATTCAAAAACAATGCCGGATCACGGACACTTGAAATCCTTCCATCCGATTGAAGAATCCACTTGCAATCCGGATTATTGTCAGGACAATTCCTATAGAGACGAATCTCTCCCAAGTGTCGCGCACCACCGTAAGCATTCAAAAACAATGCCGGATCACGGACACTTGAAATTCTTTGCCCCATGGCGGATGATGGTGTAGTGAATACAGTTGCTTGACCTATGGGTGGGAGCGACAACCAACCAGCATAATTAGCTACCACGGCAATGACCAAAAGCATGAAAATAGCAACCACTGGAGACAGTGACCATGACTTTTCTTTTTTATGGGCCATCTACTATTTTGATAGTATGTTTGAATATATAAAAGCAACTTTTTCGTGCCCCTTACGAAACCCCAATGCTTACCATGTTCCAAGTGTCAACAGGTAGTTGTTTTGCACGGAAGTAGAGAATTTCCCCTGAACAGGACACCAATCTTGCATTGCATAACAACGAGTTTTCTATCTTCTTTTGGTATAAATAGCTGTGCCAGAGGATTTATAATCAGCACATTCCCTACCAAATAAATGCGAAAATGGATCATTGGTGGTGCACTGGTCGCAGGCCTTCTTCTCTGGTATTATCAAAGGACTCCAGCTCCACCAGAAATACGGATAGCAACATTCAATATTCAGGCATTCGGGGAATCCAAGCGGCAAAAGAAAGATGTCATGGATGTCCTGACAAAAACTATCAGGGAATTTGATCTTGTTGCTATACAGGAAATCAGGGATAATACAGAAACCACATTGCCCTATTTTCTGCAGAAGATAAATGAATTGCCCGGTGACAAGTATGCGGGCATTGTCGGCCCCAGGCTTGGCAGGACCATGTCCAAGGAACAATATGCGTTCCTCTACAACACAGTAAAGGTACACTATAAAATGAGTTATACCTATTATGACAAAAGAGATGTCTTTGAACGGGAGCCATTCATTGCGCAATTTTCCTGCAACAGGTTTGACTTCACCCTCGTCACCATTCACACAAAGCCCACCGATGCATCCCGCGAGATACACGGATTGGTGGATGTGGTCAATGATACCCTCAGGCACCTCACCGATGACAAGGATATCATTGTTGTGGGAGACTTCAATGCAGACGGCACCTATTTTTCAGAAACCACGACCACTGGTCTTCGCGAGCCACGTTTCTTCTGGGCAGTCACTGATGATATGGATACGACGGTTGCCCAAAGCAGCAATACCTATGACCGGATTGTTTTCCAGCAGCACTACACAGCAGAAGACTTTACTGGTCGGGTGGGCGTTTTTACTGACGGCCTGTCTAAGCAGGTTTCCGACCATTATCCGGTCTGGGCGATATTTTACACAGACCGGGACACAGACTAATGTTTATATATATGCAACCATTATAATGAACCATGCAAAAAGAAGTAAAACCTATCGAATCGTGGAAGAACCCTGAATTTCTGGCAAGCGCTGATGCACGGCTAGTGCGCATTATCTCCGAATACCTTGAACCAGCAGCACGGTTCAGGAAATACAATATCGCGAATAGTATCGTCTTCTGGGGCTCAGCCCGTATTCTGTCACCAAAGGATGCGAAGGCGGCCTTGGTGGACAAGAAAAAAAATGGGGACAATGCAGCGATACGGAAAGCAGAGCATATGGTCGAGCTGTCACGCTATTATGCTGATGCAGTAAAATTAGCAGAGCTGATGACAGTCTGGTCAAAAAACCTGAACGATCCGCATCACCAGTTCATTGTCGCAACCGGTGGGGCAAAAGGGATCATGGAAGCAGCTAATCTTGGAGCCTCCCGTGCTGGAGGCAAATCCATCGGCCTTGGCATCAGTCTGCCCTTTGAGACAGGGCTCAATCCGTATATCACGCGTGAGCTTGCATTGCAGTTCCATTACTTTTTCATGCGGAAGTTCTGGATGGTCTACCTGGCAAAAGCGCTTATCGCATTTCCAGGGGGTATCGGCACGCTTGACGAGTTGATGGAAGTCCTGACACTTATCCAGACCGGCAAGCCACGGAAGCGTATGCCCGTCGTCTTGTATGGCTCACACTATTGGAACGATATCATTGACTTCGACGCAATGGCGCGATGGGGCACCATCAGTGAAAAGGACCTTGATCTGTTCAAGCTTTGTAACACGCCAGAAGAAGCATATGAATACCTGACCGAGCGCTTGACTGCCCTGTATCTTAAGGATAAGAGTCCTGCACCAGCTTGATGACAACGTCAGCTTGTTGTCTGACCGCATGATGATCAATGTATCTGGGCTGCAATCGCAAGAGCGCACGGAGCCAGGTTGCGACACGATTTGTCGCCAGCAAAGACTCCAGCTTGCCAAGCTCCGCCCGCAGGACCTTATCCTTGCTAAGCAGACAATCTGACAGATACAATGCCCGTGTCTGCGCATCCATGCGCGTTGGCTCTTCTCCACCGATGAACAGGCCGCCAGTGGCACAAATCCCCACGCTAGGCTTGATATCACTGAAATTGATGTATGTGCCACCCTTTGCGCTGGCACCGACAACGAAGCTGCGGGCATCATTCACGAAAATGCCACCCAATGTATTCTGACCAAGCGTGCTGCAACTCTTTTTGTTGATGAACAGGCCATTCCGCGCATGGTTACCCACCACGAGTGACCGACCGTGATTGATGATGCAACCGCCATCAGCATATGCCCCAATGCCATCTCCCCCATCAGCATAGAGTTCAAGGACCCCTTTCTTCAGCTTGTATCCCCATCTGTTCAGCGGCGGGACGCAGGAAGGAACAATCAATCTTCGCTCACCCGGACCGATGGCGAGTAGCGCTGTGTAAAATAATGGCGCATGCAACCGATATGCTGCTTTCCACAAGTCGTCAATAGGAGCAAAATACCGCTTGTCATCGATGACGGCAGGGAGAAGATGGTCATACCCTTCCAGCATGCGCACTGCCTCATCAAGGAGTGTGTCTTCAAGATGTCCTTCATCATAGAAGACATTTTTTCCAGCAAGAACAGACGTCCATCGTGCAAACTGCTCATGCACGACAGTTATGGGGTCAATACCAGACGCAGCCTTTTTGTCCGGTGCATTGATGCCATCAAAGTCGTCGAGCATAGAAAGATAATATGACGGTGTTTTATAATAGTTGGGGGCAAGATTTTGCCAATATTTATAAACCTCCAAGACACAAACGTATGCATGGACATCCGACGCATTATTATCATCTTCGTTGTAGCAATACTCTATGCACTTTTCTCCCAGCTGGAAATTGATGCCCTCAAGGAAGAACCCAGATGTGAAACCTATTGTCCACCGGATGAGTTTGGCGGGCCCATGTGCATGGAATCCTATGACTATGCTTATCCGGCATATCCACCCACCCGTGAAAAATACATTAAGCGTGAGCCCGGCATTATCGAAGAGACATGTCCGCAGGAAATCCGCCCGAGTGACAATGATGTAGTAACCTGCATGAAGGAAAAGGGGCAGATGAAGTATAAGTATAACCAATATGGATGTATCGAAAAATACAAATGTGATTACTGCTCCAAGCCCTACACGCAAGACAAGAGCTGGTACCATTTCCACGTGTTCTGGATGTCCGCATTGTTTGCGTTAATCGCAATCGTCATCGGCATTATGCTTCCCACAAAAAATCCAATCAACGAATGGATTGGTTTTGGACTGATGCTTGGTGGGCTTATCACACTCTTTGTCGGTACAGGCCGGACAATCGGCGAATTGGGAAAGATGTGGAGGCCACTGATTATTCTGGCAGAGTTGATTTTAGTCATCTACTTGTCGTACAAGAAAATCAAAGTGAAGTGACCATTGCAGTAAAGAAAACTTTTTAAGAACAAGCTGCAGTGGACTTGCTTATGAAAAAAGAAGGACGACTGGAAGTGATTACAGGCACTATGTTCAGCGGCAAGAGCACCGAGCTCATCAGGAGGCTGAACAGATACGAGATTTCCGGGCTCAGGACAATTCTCTACAAGCCTGCCATTGATACACGCTATGCAGAGACAGCGGTTGCATCCCATGACAAACTGATGAGGCAAGCTATCCCCGTTAGTACTATGGAAGAAATCAGAATGCACTTATCAGATAAAACAGAAGTTCTTGGCTTTGATGAAGCGCAGTTCCTGCCGAGCGATATCGTTCCATTCTGCCATGAACAGGCACAGTATGGGCGTATTGTCATTGCGAGCTTCCTGCTTAAGAATTTCCGTGATGAGGCATTCCCATTCATGGATGGCAAACGAACTGTTCTTGATCTCATGACAATTGCGGATAGCATTACATCCATGACTGCCATCTGCACGTATCGTGAAACAGAAACGTGCGGGCGTGATGCATCACGCGTGCAGCGGTTGCAGGACGGTAAGCCAGTACCGTATGATTCACCAGTAGTACTGGTTGGTGGCAAGGAATCATACGAGCCGAGGTGCAGACTGCACTTTGTGCATTATGCAGAGAACAAGCACCTCATTCCCATTCGATAGTTGCCGGTGGCTTTGACGTAATGTCATAAACAACTCTGTTCACGCCAGCAATCTCATTCGTCATACGGGAACTTATCTTCTGCAACACGCCATACGGTACCTTCATCCAGTCTGCGGTCATTCCATCGATGCTGTCCACAACGCGGATGGCAACCACATGCTCATAGCTGTGACCATCTCCTTTGACACCCACCGTTTTCACGGGGAGCAGCACAGGAAATGCCTGCCAGTATGCCACCGCAGCGGCATCAAGCTCCTGCACGACAAGAGCATCGATTTTCTGCAAGAGAGACACTTTTTCCGGTGTTACATCACCGATAATTCGTATCGCCAGGCCCGGTCCCGGGAACGGCTGGCGTGCGACCAGTGCTTCTGGCAACCCAAGCAACCTGCCTACGGCCCGCACTTCGTCCTTGAACAAGTCCTTATTGGGTTCAATCAATCGACCTTGGTCACGCCACTCTTTAATGCGGGGTGAGTTAACATTGTGGTGCGATTTGATGAGTGCTGCATGACCTTTGCCAGATTCAATGAGGTCTGTATACAGCGTTCCCTGACAGAGGTATGAATTTCGCGAATGAATCCCTCGCTCATCCATCTTCTTCTCGGCAATGTCCACAAACACATCACCAATCCGTTTGCGCTTCTCTTCCGGTTGTGTGACGCCACGGAGCGCTTCATAAAAGAGGGATGACGCATCGACCGCATCAACAGGAATACCCACCGAGGACAATACATTCACGACCAATTTTGATTCATCACGCCGCAACAGACCGGTATCAACGTGGAGTGCATATATTTGCTCAGGCTGCAATGCCTTGCTGCACAGCATCAAAGAAACAGTTGAATCAACACCACCCGAGACAAGGGCCATCACTTGTTCCATCCCAACGGCCTGCTGTATGTCCCGGACGACATGCTGGATGTATGCATCAAGCGACCATGTTCCCTTACAATTGCATATGCCCAGAAACGATTGGAGCAATTCCCTGCCCCCGGCAGTATGCGTGACTTCCGGATGGAACTGGACGCCATACACGGGCTTCGTCGGATGCATGACCGCAGCAACACCACTCGCACTGGAAGCGATGGGCACCAGGTTACCTAGTGAGACTGCACTGTCCCCATGACTCATCCATGCAGTAAAGAGCGGCTGTGCAAAAAGTGGATGAGTCGATGCAGTGATATCCTGCTGACCATACTCCTTTCTGCCCGGTTTAACCGTCCCTCCAAAATGCTGCACCAGCAGCTGCATGCCATAGCAAATGCCGAGTACAGGGACGTTGTGCTGCAGGACACGTGCATCAAGTGCAGGGGCGTTTGTATCATAGACACTTGCCGGGCCTCCAGAGAGGATGATCCCTTTTACAGTTTCATCGAGAGAGAGAGCAGCCCAAGACTGGATATCAGAATACACACCCAGCTCGCGGACGCGACGTGCAATGAGTTGCGTATATTGGCTGCCATAATCCACAATCACAAGACGCTCAGTAGAGGTCATGCACACCCCCTTCACGTTTTGCCCCCTCGGAGCGACGCTCGATGCCGATAGCCCCCGAAGTCAGAGCCTGCTGAAGAGTTGTGACAGAACGAGCCCCCAGTTTCTGTAATCCTTGCCTGACACCGGCAGCAAGCAGCGGCACCCAGCTATGAATGCTTCCCCGGGACAACACTTTGCCAGCCACGCCCTCAGGCACCCGCACACGCTCTTTCTCGAGCGAATAGCGTTTTGCTCCGCCTGCAGCCAGCGCTTCCGGCGACGCCATGCCCCGGTATTTCTTGAGCTGTACTCCATCCTCAAGCACCATCTCACCGGGCGCTTCATCTGTGCACGCGAACAGCGACCCCATCATCACGCACGCTGCACCCAGCCCAAGCGCAGTAGTGATATGGCTTATCTTGCTTATGCCTCCGTCTGCAATAACCGGAACACCATACTGTGCAGACGTTGCAGCGCATGCATAGACTGCAGTTGCCTGTCCTCTTCCCGCGGCGCAGACTTCCTGTGTCGTGCAGATTGATCCTATCCCCATGCCCACGCGCACGGCGTCAGCACCTGCTGCAATGAGCTTCTCTGCCGCTTCAGCAGTCACCACATTCCCTGCAACGAGTTGAAGATGAGGATATTGTTCTTTTGTTTCCTGTAACAGATTCAGTTCAAACAACGAATAGCCTTGCGACGTGTCAAAGACCAGCACATCAACACCAGCCTGCACAAGTTTCCTGATTCGTTCACGCGCCGTCGGATGCGTTTCGACTGCTGCACCCACCAGCAACTGCTTCTTGGCATCAAGCGACGCAAAAGGATATGCCTCGCGTTTCTCGAGGTCAGTCCGTGTGACGAGATACTCAAGATTACCTTGTGCATCAATGACTGGGAGGACGATTCCCCGTTTTTCCAGCAGCATGAGGTTCGCAAGATGCAGAGACAGCTCATTATTCTCTATAAGTTCATCATGCCGGGCAACGGGTATCTCACCAAGGGCCCGCATCCGCTCATGGATTTTTCTTCCCTTGTGGAGGCGATGCGAATAGTCGAACTTGGTCAATAATCCAACAAGTTGGCCATGGGGGGAGCCGTCATGTGTTATCGGAATAGTCGTATATCCATGCTTTTCATTGAGAGCAGCTGCGTCATCAATCGTCTGCATGGGCGACAGGGTATATGGTTCGGTAATGAAGCCATTCTTGTAGCGCTTGACCTTAGCCACTTCTTCAGCCTGACGGTCTGGCGGGAAGTTATAGTGGATGACGCCCAAGCCGCCTTCCAGAGCAAGGGCAATCGCCAGTTTGCTTTCGGTCACAGTGTCCATGGGAGAACTCATGAACGGGAGCGCAAGCGACAGAGAACGTGTTACTTTTGTGTTGAGGGAAACATCCCCAACGCCGAAATCGACATAGCTAGGTAAAAGGATAAGGTCATCATAGGCCAGACTATACCCTTGGAACAAAGAAAAGAATGCAGCTGCATCCATAGCACCACCTTTTTTTACAATCCACAAGCGAGCTTGTTTAAATGAATTATGGAAGTGGAAGCTATTGTTTTCGGCGCCATTGAAAAGATGGCCATCAATTATGTGAGCATTGGCTTCCTTCTCTTGCAAGCAAAAAGGGGATTCCAAGAGGAATTTTTGTCATTACTCTCGGAAGGTACATACGAACCGATGGCCTTTTCAATGGCATCTTTTTTTTTACAAAAGCATTAAAATAAGTGGTGCGACTAACCACCTTATGCTCCATAAAAACTGTTCGTGGGTGTTCTATTTCATCCGACATGCAGAGTCAGAGCTGAATCTTTGCGATGTTGTCGGAGGTAAATGTATCACGACGCCATTAACGCCCCGTGGCCGTCTGCAGGCAGCCGCACTTGAAGAACGGTTGCAGGGCATTGTCTTCGACCGGGTCTATACGTCCACTGCGGTCAGAACGTATGACACATGCAGGCTGGCACTACCTTCTTACCCAGCAGACAGAATTATCCAAGTATCTGCCTTAGACGAGATAGACCTCGGGGACTGGGAAGCAAAGCCACGGCAGCAGGTCTATGATACAGAGACGCTTGTCTATCTTGGACGGAAGGGTGAAACCTTCACACCGCCGAACGGCGAGTCCCAGCGCATGGTCGAGCGACGTGTCAGCACATGGCTGGACGATGAATTCCTCCACCACAAAGATTTCATTGAGAACAATCCTCATGCGGCCATAGCCTGTTTTTCCCATGCAATTACCATAAAAGTCATACTCCATTCCATCATGCATTTCGGACAGGAGCATGTCTATAAAATGTCCTTGGACAATGCCTCTGTTTCCGAAGTAGTGTTCAGTGAACGTGGCTGGTCAGTCAGATGCATCAATGATACTGCGCACATGCGGAAGATTGATTACAGGGTGTAAGTCTAATTGGTGTCACTTTTAAGTAGTTATTTGTTGAAAAGGTTTATATATTTCATGCCTTCGTGGTCAGTATGACAACCACGAACCAAAAAATCCGCGTCAGTTGCGCACATCTTGCAGTCATTTATCTCAATGAGAAAGCTGCACTGCTGCGCTCAAAGGAAAGCGCAGTTCCGAAGTATTCTCCAGTTGGAGGGCACATGATGTGTGATGATGAAGGCCGGCGCTATCTGGAATCTCTCAGTGGGAAGTTCGCAGAACCGAGCAATGACTTAATGCTGTACTTGGATGAGCAGCTCGTTCCAATATTCGGTTCATGGTTCTATCAGCGGCAGAACCGCGATCTGTCTGTCGCACGGGAGCTCCATGAAGAACTTGTTGAAGAGAATCCTATCCTTGAGAATCTTGAAGGCGTCGTCATACGACACCTCGGAACAAGACGCCACCGCGCCGAGAGCACCCGGAAAGGGCAGTTAGGCCAGATGACTGAATACTTCTTCGATGTCTATCATGTTGATTTCACGCCAGAGCAACAGGAACGCATGCTCCAGTTCGCTGCTACTGACGATAGGCTGGTATTGCTGACACAGGAAGAATTGTCACAGCCAACCTACAACGGCGCAAAATTACAGGCCGATGCGTATAAGTGGTACCCCGTCAAATAGAGCAACGCTTATATAACACCACCCCTCTTGCGTTTTTGCAAAATGAGGTGGTATCATGGGTAGGGGAGTAGCACCCGTCTATCGTTTAGAGTCGTACAACGCAAAAAAGAAAACCTATGTTCTTGTTCCGCGCTTTGGGCCACGTTTCGCAAGCATGTTTCCAGAAACATTGTATGCAAAACAGGAACACATCGACCCCATTCTCAAGGAAGCCGGATACTTACCTGGGGATACACCTGTGGCGGAGCCGCTGCTTGTCGAGATTCTTGATGTGGAAAATGATAAAGTCAGGAACTTACGCCGGTTTATGGGTTAGAAAGGAAAGCAGCTGCTTTTTGATATTTTCTTTATCCTTGTAGAGAGCCTGCCCACCGGCTGCGGGGATATGTCCACCACCAGTAGCCTGAGGAATTCCCACAATTGCAGCCCGTACAAGTTCGATGCAATTCGTACCGCTGTCCTGTCGTCGCAGGCTTAGCGCAAGTTTGCGCCCAAGTTTCTGCACAAGCACGACTGTGTCATGGGGATAATATTGCATAGAAATGCGCGTGCTGACAATCGACGTAATGGGATATGGCGAATCGATCTCACACCAATACAATTTGAGCTCTGGATATCGTTCGACACGTTGCTCGAAAAGGTTCATCCATTTGGTGATTTCCGCACGGACAGCGTCATCATAGGGTTGCAGTGCAGCGATAACGTCCTGATAACCTTTTGCACGGCACGTCATTGCCAGAACTTCTTTCACTTTGCGCCCATTATAGAGAATAGTTGTCGTAATATACTGGCCGACACGTGCCAGCGGCGAACTGAAGATAAATGATGGAATAGGAACATGATAGCGTTTGTGCACGTCGTCAACAAATGGCTTCCATGTCCTGTATGATGCATCGAGAATGATACCGGCAACGCACAGCCAGTCGCTGTCCCGGAGCGACACAAGCGGCTCAAAGAAATCATAGACCAGCTTGCTGCTGGGATACTGTGATGGTATTATTGGAGAGAAAAGCTGAGGCTTGATAAGCAATGTGCGTGGACTGGTGACGTCATGCTCGAGCTGGTGATGATCAAAGATAAGAAGCGTGCACAGGTCCTCGGCCTGCCTGATTGTCGTCGGGTCCTGATCAACTGCCTTATCTGTAGTAAAGAGATATTGCACCTTCTTCTTTTTCAGCGCCATAAGGGTTTTCCTGCCAAAAGTGGCACGATGCTCAGTGTCCTGCAGAAAACAAGGATGTTTGTGTCCCAATAGGACAAGCGCCTTGGCGATCAGCACAGCAGAACAGATGCCATCTGCATCCGTATCATGAAGGATAGCGATGGGTGCATCTTTTGGTATTGATGTCATCATCTCACTGAAACGCTGTTTTAGGTCCATGCCTGTGTGAATGGGTGATTGTTCTTAAAGGCAATGGCAAATAATATATAAGAAGAAAACCTAGGCAATTTCATGAAAATCACCAACCCGAAAGGATTGCAGCTCGATGCTGTGGTTACCCCGGGCACGTCTGGCGTTGTCTTGTGCCACGGCTTTCTGAGCAGCAAGGAGAATGACACGCATACTGCCATTATTGATGCCCTCAGTCGTGAAGGGCTTGGGTCGTTGTCATTCGACCTCACTGGCCATGGTAAGAGTGAAGGGCAGCTTCTCCAGGCAACCATGTGGGACTTCTACGGCGACATTGCTGCTGCTGTGGCCGCAGGCCGTACAGTATTCACAGGAAAAATGGGATTGTACGGCTCCAGCATAAGCGGCAGCTTGTGCACCCTCTATGCTGCACGTTCCGGCATTGACGCGTTGGCCCTGAAATGCCCGATTGTCAACCCAGAGAAGTCATGGGACAAGTATCTGGTAAGTAGCCGCCTCCAGTCCATTCCAGAACCAGCACGCACCTCTATGGGAACACATGTCAAGCAGCTTGTTGCAGGGATAGCGCCCATCTATGAGCAGGTACGACGGCTTGAAGTTCCCACGATGATTGTCGGAGCACAAGATGATGATCTTATCGAGCCAGCAGACCTTGAGAAGCTGGCATCTGTCCTGACTAAGGGGGACTATGTACTTCTGCCTGCGGACCATGACTTCTCCCAGAAACAAGAGCACGATGCTATGGTCTCGCTCATTTGCAGTTGGTTTCAGGACAATTTAAGATTTTAAAAATTCAGATGGGGATCAGTTCCGGATGGCACAGAAGATCAAGATAGGCAAAACCGCTTTAATCGTCATCGACATAGTCAACTCCTGCTGCCATAAGAGATGTGAGATAAAGAGATATGGCATCACATTCAACAAAATAAGGCAGATGGTGCCCAGGCTTAGGCGGTTCATCGAAGAGTACAGGGTGGCTGGGGGAGAAGTCGTCTTCATCCGATGCGCACCGTGGAGAAAGGAATACCTGGCGAAAAACCTCGTCGAGCTATACAAAGACCCGAGATGCAGATATTACACAAAAGACAGAACAGGGTTCAGCGAAGAGTTTTATGAAATGCGGCCCGGACCTAGAGACCACGTCTTCACAAAGAACACATACGATGCCTTCACCAATCCGAGACTAGCCAATTTCCTCAAACAAAAAAAGAAGAGCCACCTCCTAATCACAGGAATATTCGGAGATGGATGCGTAAACGCGACCATAAACGGAGGGTTCTCGGCAGGATACAACCTTGTGATGATAAAAGATCTGATTGAGACGACTGACTCGAAAGGCCGACAGAGGCATCAGAATAGACTGAAGGAGCAGATGTGGCCTACGATGTACGGGAAGACGATAGTATCGAGACAACTTTTGGGAATGCTAATCTTATCAGCCCAGCACAGAAAGCTGTAAGTATCTCTACCCGGGGACAATTTGTCCCGATGTAAACTGCGCCGCAAATGAAGCTTTAAATAACCCATTCCCCTTGAGAGAGTTATGGCTGACATCCGCCTTGTCACCTATCTGCGGGACAATATGCGGGCAGGGTATGACAAGTATGAGCTTTGTAACACGCTTGTTGCTGCAGGGCATCCTGCCAATGCAGTGAAGGAAGCGCTGGACGAACTCGTGCAGGAAACCATGCCCACGCCGCCAAGGCCAGTAGAACAGCCGCCAGTGCCGCCAAAACCGGCAGCAGTCAATGTTTCACTGCTGGCTCTTGTCCTTGTCACTGTGATTATCACCACAGCCCTGCTCGGCTACTGGATGGTCAAGCCCACGCCTACAGAGGAAGTTGTCCCCATAATCCCGGAAGAAATCGTCCTTGCACCGCCTATCTGTGGTACATGTGAATATCTGCAAGGCAATAGCTGCAGAAAGGCTGCGTGTTGCACTGATGCAGATTGTGATGACAACATATCCACAACAGCGGATGTTTGTGAAGCGCCGGGAGGGCAGGAGGCACGCTGTATCCGTACAACAGTCCAATGCGGAAATGGCAACTGCGAAAAAGGGGAGACGTGCTGCGTCGACTGCGGCTGCGCTGCAGGATTCATGTGCATTGAAAACGCATGCGTCACTGAAAGAACGCCGACATTGAACATCCTCTCGCCACAGGAGAATGACACCCTCAATCCACCAGTCACTGTCCGCTTTGAGGTCAACGATGCAGCCATTGGCCTCACGACAACACATGTGCATCTCCGACTGGACCAGGATAAAACCATGGAAATCTTTGAGGAGAAACCCGTGCAGCTGGATCTTGGTACGGGATACCATGAGGTAACGATGATGCTGGCAGATAAGGACGAGAATATACTACCCGATACAACACGAAAGGTTGGCTTTACTGTCGCTGCACCAAAGGTTCCTACAGTTATGGTCACTCATCCCACAGTCAATGAGCAGATTACTGGGGATACCGTCACGGTGTCGTTCAGTGTTACAGACATCACGCTTGGTCCGGATGAGCTGATTCTCATATTGGACGGCAAATCCGTCACCCACACATTATCTGCACCATACATTTTTTCAAATGTCAGCGCCGGAGATCATGTCCTTGAAGTTTTTGCGCGCAATGCCCAAGGTGCGCGACTGACCAATCCTGAAAGTTTCAAAACAATACCGTTTACCACGACTATTGAAACACCAAGTGACTTGCCACCATCTCCCTCAACACAGCTGAACGTCACAGAGAATGTTGTTGTTCTTCAAAACACGCAATTCACACCACAGGCCATCACGGTAAAGAACGGCACTTCTGTGACATGGATAAACAAGGACCCGTTTGCCCATACAGTGACTGCAAGCCATGGCTTTTTCGATTCAGGGCAACTGGAGGCTGGTTTCAATTTCACCAAGCGCTTTGAGATGCCGGGAACGTATGATTACGTGTGTAATTTCCACCCGGGCATGAGCGGTACAGTGATTGTGGAGGAATGAGCAGTTTTTTATAGAAGAACCGAACCAACACGGCGGGTGAAACCATGTTACAAGAAGAACAGCAAAAGATTCACGCAAATCTCACGACTAGTGACTTGAAGCCGGTGTTCGCAGACGATGTCCTTGTTGGCCAGACTATCAAGCAGAACAAGCTCCCAGATGGAAAAATGGAAAAGGAAGGAGTCATCACCTTCTTCTTTCTCGATATGATGACCCAGAAGCCCATAGCGAAAGTGGTCATTTCACGGCTCACTGCACAGAACCTGCACAATCTGCTGGGTGATACTCTCCAGAAGATGATTGAGGAATTGAAGAGCGAAAAGGAGACAGTCCACAAGGTCTCCATCCAGGCACAGGAGAAGCACGGATATATTGGATGATTATTTCTTCATTGACTTGATGCTCTGCTGGATAATGCCCGTTGCAGTCTTTATCGCCAGATATGCACCAGAGACAACCACGACGGGGAGGAAACTTCCCAGAATCAGGCCAGTCGCACCAGCTGTGGTGAGAATTGTTGTATCATGGTCTGCGATGAAATTCACGATGTCCTGCATCAATGATGGCGGCGTCACCGATGAATCCATTTCAAGGATAATCTTACCGCCCTGGAAAACGCGTATCCATGATACCTCTTCACTGACCAGGATGGCTGTCGCATCAGGCAACGTGGTCGTGACACCTGATGCAGCTGCATGACGTGTCCCGAAGCCGGGAATGGAATGCGCTTTTTTTATCCGTGCACCAAAGGTCACCAGCTCCCCATTCTCCGCGATGAAGAATGCTCCATCGAGTTCTGCAAGTTTTTCGATGACAATCCGCATGCCTTTCTCATTGATAGAATGACCGGCAACCAGTTCCGGATAAAGGGGTTCATACACACCCTTGAACTTGCTCTTCGGGGCAATCACAAACAGTGCCCCCATTTTCTTGCGCGCGATTTCTTTGGACAATTCCAGAATAATATTGTACACTTCTTCCTTGCTGAGTTTTTTTGTCATGGTAATACAGATAATGCAATATAGATTATCTTAAATAGTTTTTGGTTCGTAGGGCTCAGTAGAAAGTCTT
>JACQSS010000069.1 GCA_016211195.1 Candidatus Woesearchaeota archaeon | reverse complement strand
CGGCAATGAAATCAGTCAGTGTCTCCGGAGTAGGGAGATAGATCGGTCGGGATGGAGCAATGACCAGACACTCAAGTGTGCTTGATTGCTTGCCAATGTACACCTCTTGTCCATTGATATGATACTCCGTACTCCCGCACCCATAAACAGAACAGTTGCCTGTATAATCAAAGCATTCCTGGTGGTGGATGGTGTCACATGCACAACAGTGAACAATCCTGTCTTCAATCCCTTGCCCGCAGACGTTGCATTTATTCATCCTTTGCGTGGGGCGGGGGGAGGTATTTTTAAACCTTTTTCACACATTAAAGTACTTTGCCTGCGGGTGGTGCACAATAATGGCAGATGTGGATTCTTCAGGGACCATCTGATAGGTTTCTGTCAAGATGACGCCAATGCGCTCAGGCTGCAACAAGGCAAAGAGCTTCACCTGATCCTCAAGATTCGGACAGGCAGGATAGCCAAAACTGTATCTGCTTCCCCGGTACTTCTGGTGGAATAAATCCGTTATCTTTGGACTGTCATCACCTGCAATGCCCAGCTCCTGCCGGATGAGGCAATGTGTGTATTCAGCAAGCGCCTCAGCAGATTCAACAGACATGCCATGGATGTACAGATACTTTTCCAGTGCATTGCTGTCCCTGAGCTTATTCATTTCTTCCTTGACACGGGAGCCCATAGTCACAACAGAAAAGGCGACAATATCCATCTGTTCGGAAGTAAAGTAATCAGAGATGCAGAGCTTGTTGCCATCTGCCTGCCGGGGAAAGGTGAACTGCTGGAGCACAGTCTTCTGGTCAGGTGCATAAACAAGGAGGTTATCCCCTTGGCTCTGACAAGGGAAGAAACCATAGACGACTTTGGGCTCAAGATACTGTTTGCATTCTTCTTTAAGCTCTTCATACAGCGGATAGACTTTGTTCTTCAGGACGTCCTGATACACCTCATTGGACAAGGCGCGTTGCTTATACCCCCACTGACCCTTGAACAATGCATTGGTATTGAGGTATTGATAGATTATCTCGAGCGGAATGTCCGTGAGGACCTTTGTCCCGTGGAATGGCGCCTTTGGCGGCACAATATCCTTGCGGACAGGCTTCGCAGCAGGCGGTTCACGGACGTTCTGTACAGTCCGCTGGATAATTTTCTTTCCCTCAGCGATAACTGCTGCCTTTGACTCTGGTGTGGTCACCTTCGCAAGGATCGCCAATCCTTCAAATGCATCCTGTGCATAATAGGCAGGTCCTTTGCCATTGTACGCCTGTCGCAGATCATCCTCGACATATCCACGCTGCAGTGCAGCACCGCCACAGATGACAGGGATTGCATGACCCTGCTGCGCAAGGTCTTCAATCACGTACTTCATCTCCAGCGTCGACTTGACCAACAGCCCGGACAACCCGATTGCATCTGCCTTGTGCTCAAGAGCTGCTTTAATGATTGCATCCGATGGCTGCTTGATGCCGAGGTTATGGACTGTATAGCCATTATTGGACAGAATGATATCAACAAGATTCTTTCCGATATCATGCACGTCTCCTTTGACCGTGGCAAGCACAATTGTTCCCTTGGAGACGTCTTGTGTCTTTTCCATAAATGGCTCAAGATATGACACTGCAGTTTTCATCACTTCAGCGGATTTGAGCACAAAGGGCAATTGCAGCTTGCCAGCCCCGAACAAGTCACCCACGGTTTTCATCCCCTCAAGAAGAATCGTATTGATGATATCCAATGCACTATATTTCTTCAGCGACTCGTCAAGGATGGCTGTAAGAGGGAGCTTGGCTTTCCCGATGCGTGCTTCCTTCTCTCCCTTGACAATGCACCGCTTCAGGGCATCCTCCAGTGTTATGTCTTCATTCTGTTGCTCATCCCGTTGCGGTGCAGCATCAGCAAACCGCTCAAGGAACAGCTCAAGCGGCTCTCTGCCATTGACGGGAGTATTATAGATGAGCGCCTGTGCAAGCGCTACATCCTCTGGTTTCAGTTCATGCAAGGGGTAGATATGTGCAGCATTGACAATGGCAGCATCCAATCCAGCCTGCACAGTCTCATGCAAAAAAACGCTGTTGAGGAGTCGCCGGGGATAGGGATTTTCCTTTTTGCCGAGCCCGAATGAAATGTTGCTGGTGCCGAGAATGGTTGACGCTCCCGGAATCTCCCGCTTGATGCGGCGGATAGCCTCCAACGATGCTTTTGCTGTGTCCTTGTATTCCAGCCCGCCGGTTCCGATAGGTATCGTCAGGACGTCAAAGAACAAATCCTGAGACCGGAACCCGTATTTCTGTGCTTCACCAAAGAGACGGTGTGCAACGGCCACCTTCCGGTCTGCGGTCAGCGGCTGCTCTAGCTCATCTAATGTCATGATGACGACAGCTGCACCGTACTTCCTCGCAAGAGGCATCACCTGATGGAAACGCTTGCCGCCATCCTCAAAGTTGACGGAGTTGATGACTGCCCTGCCGGGAATATGCCGTAATGCTGCCTCTATTTTGTCTTCGGGCGTATTTGAATCGAGCACAAACGGCGCATCGACCAACGGCGCAACACGGCTAACGATATTCTCGAGATAATAATTTGCCGGGTACTTCTGGCCCTGCTCAGCAACCATATCAACGCAGAGGTCAAGGGCATGAGCGCCGGCTTCAACCTGCCCTTTGGCCACGGCAGCGATAGCATCATAATCTTCCCGCAGGACTAGGTCCTTGAAAATCTTGCTGGAAATCAGGACGTTCATCTTCTCGCCAACCAGCAATGGCCTCGGATTCTGCTCAAGCGTCGTTGCGCTGAACAATGACGCAATGCTGGGCTGCCAGACTGGTTGCCTTTGAACCGGTGCACGATGCCCAATTTCTTTCGCAAGCAATGCGGTGAATTCCGGTGTGCTGCCGCAGCATGAGCCAATAACATTAAGCCCGTATTTCTCAACATATTCTTTCATTGTTGCCACGAACTCAGGTGCAGAGAGATCATAGATCATTTTGCCGCCTTCATTCCGTGGCAACCCTGCGTTGGGCTGGCATGAAACCGCCTTTTTCCAATGTGTGGAGAGGTACCGTATGGCATCATTCATATTTGCCGGTCCGGTTGCACAATTTAGTCCCAACACATCAACATCATAGGGTTCAAGCGCTGCAACGACTGCATCAATCTGCGTGCCGAGAAGCATCGTCCCATTCTGTTCGATAGTGACTTGCACTATGGTCGGCAATCGCGTGGCTGTCTCTGCACAATATTTCTGAATGGAAGCCAGTGCAGCCTTTGTCTGCAGCAGGTCATAGCACGTCTCGATAAGGAGGATGTCTGCGCCCCCGTCAACAAGCCCATGGACCTGTTCATAATAAGTGGCTTCAAGCTCCTCAAATGTGATTTTTCCGAGCGTGGGGCTCTTTGTGCCGGGGCCTATTGAACCCGCCACCCATTTGCCGGTGAATTCTGCAGCGACTTTTTTTGCCAGCGACGCTGCTGCTTTATTGTACTCATAGACTTTGCTTTCCAATCCATATTCCCCCAGATTCATAGCATTTGCGCCAAACGTGTTTGTTTCGACAACATCTGCGCCGGCTGCATAATACGCACGATGGATGCCGCTGATGATGTCTGGTCTTGTGACACTAATGATCTCGTTGCATCCCTCGTGACCGAGAAAGTCCGCAATAGAGAGCTTCTGCTGCTGAATCATCGTCCCCATTGCGCCATCAAAGATGATGACACGCTTCTCCAGCTCTGATAAAAAATCCCCCATGGTCCGGACTGTGGCTTGCCAGCCTTTAAATGCTTTTGGTGGAAATAGTCGCAAGGGAATAAATTTTTATGGGCATGAGTAACTCCAACACATAATGACACAATACCTCTACCATGAAGAGCATGGCCGCCTGAGCATGACAGATATGGACAGCCGCTATGAGCTCCATCTTGAGCTCTCACCCAGCTATTATGCCGACGGTTTCTGGTGCATGTCACAAATTATCTTCAGAGCGCCGTACGACATGGGCGTGCTGCCTATCACTGCGCGTGATCTGAAGGATTATCCAGAATCAGTTCGTAGCCTGCCTATCGACCCATCAAAAACACACATCGAAGTCGGTGCAGGGCTTGGTGGATTTATCCAGCACGTGACTGCATGGTGCAAGCCTATTGCCATTGACCCTGCTAAGTACGACGTCATGGAGCGGATGCTCTCCGACGTTCATGGCCGCAGGCTCCCACGTTACGTCATGAATCGTCTTGAAGTCCTCCTTGAGCGCTGTGCACTCATCAGGGACAGGAACAGAGTGCATCTCCTTAATATGACGCTGGGGAATGCGTTGGAAAGGCATCCAGAACTGCTCGCAAGTGCGGATGTGGTCGTGGACCATTTTGGCGCGACAGAGTACGTCAAGAATGAAGACCTTGCGCCGGCACCTCATCGCGACCAGGCACTGCTGATTGCAGAACGTGAACGGCAGTTGCTGAAACCGGAAGGGCGATTGTTCCTGCACTTTTAGCGCTTTTTGTACTGGTGGAAGAACTCTCTCACCGTCGAACTCAGTCTTTCTCTCGTCGCAGGAGACTCGAGGATGGCAGTCACTTCTTCATGGTTGGTTGCATTGGTGCCATCCGCAGCAATTTTATTCGTAATGCAAGAAAAGCCAACAGCTTTCATGCCCCGATTCCGTGCGACAATGACTTCTGGTGTGGTCGACATCCCAACAGCATCTGCTTTTAAACCATCTCTAAAGGCAATCGATTCCCCTTCAGTTTCATAGGTGGGACCAGTCACAGCCAGATATGCCCCTTCATGCTGAATACCTGCTTGTCGGAGCATGGATGTGAGCTCAGGATCATAGGCCCCGCTCATGGGCTGGAAACGCCATGGGTCCTGCCCATCAAGACGTGGCAGGAACATCTGACGCCCAAGCAAAGGATTTGGTAGCAGGTTGATGTGCGTCTTTATAGCCATCAGGTCTCCGACATGATACGTCGGATTTAGCCCGCCAGCAGCATTGGTCACGAAATAATGAGGCACACCCAATGACGCCAGCACGTGGACAGGGAAGACTACTTGCAACATGCCTGTGTTCATCGGTTGGTCTGCAACTTCGTAATAGTGCTTCCTTCCTTGCAATGCAATGACTGGCACCCCTTCAAGCGACCCGATAAGCAACCGGCCCAGATGGCCTGCCACAGTCGGTGTCGGAAAATATGGGATGTGCCCATAGTCGAGAACTATCGGTTTGCTTAACTCATTCGCAAGGTCACCCAGACCAGAACCGAGCACAACACCAAATTCCGGCTGTTTCTTCAGATACTTCCGGACATAATCTGCAGCCGCGGTCACACGCTGCTCATAATACTGCTGGCAGGCAATTCCTTCAGCCAGCTTGCCAACGGCTTGCTCATATGCAACAGCTTTTTGTATTTCGGAAATGAGTGTCATGATTGGGCGAACAGCCACTTGCTTATATCTTTTGCCACCAAGCCTTAAAAAGACATGCTGGCTCCCTCTGGGAATGGAACCTCATGAACACCTCTACTGGCCATGGCTCCAGCACCTTGCGCGGCAGGTGCTCGGCGCAGCATTGCATCTGCGGTATGCAATCCATTTTGAGGGCCGCCATTACATTCCGGCGCAGGGCCCGTTGCTTGTCATCGCGAATCATACACGCGCAGCGGACTCATTTCTCATCGGCCTTGGCACAGATAGACTGCATTTCGGCATGGGAAAAGAAGAATATTATTTCTGGCCCGTTGTGCGCCCCCTCCTGACATGGCTTGGTGCATTCCCTGTTGCACGACGGCACAAGTACCAAACGCTTATGCAGAATTATCCAACAAAGGTTTCACGATATCTCCTTGCAGAGAACCAGTTTAATTATGATGAATACCTGCCGCAGCACTGCAGGGCCACAATCCTTACAGATATGCAATGCACGTTGGTCCATGACAGAATCAATCTCTCTACGCTCAGGCCGAGAACTATTGCACAGTATCTCCTGATGAAAGGCGAAGGACTGCTTATTCATCCGGAAGGAACACGCCATGCCGACGGCAATATTCGGGGCTGCCGGCCCGGTGTTGCGAAAATAGTGCTCGATCTGCAGGAGCGGTATGGTGTGAGTACATCACTCGTACCATGTGCCATCACCTACGGCACCGGAATCCGGCGCTCAGTCAGAGTCACTTTTGGCGAACCCCTCAGGTACGAAAACAGCACTGTACCGACGCTCACCGAACGCATTGAACAAACGCTCCGGGGGATGTACGCTCAAAACCAGATGGCCTTGGCGCGATAGACACTAATACCTTTTGTCTGTAATGTCTGCCGTATCTCTTCAATACAGATGTCATTCATCTTTCCTTCAGTCTCAAAAATCGCCAGTGCCGTGCCTGCTTTCTTGTCCGGCGTGACAAAGAAATGATCTATATTCAGGCCGTTCTTTTCGCAGACGTCTCCGACAGCACCAATAACTCCTTTTTTATCATCATACATCAGCACCACTTTCTGGCCTGCTGGGACGAGGTCTACTTTATGGCAGAAATCGTTAATGCGGACAATGCGCGGATCCTTTTCCTCATTGATATGGCCCCTGATGCTGACCCGTTCAGTGCCTACCACATCGATAGTCAGCGAGTCTCCATACGCTTTGCCGCTCATTGGGTCCCGCTGCACAAGGGAAAGACCAGTCTGACGTGCCAGCAGTGGTGCATTGATATAGGTGACAGATGCATCAGAAATACTGCGGAGCACGCCACATACCATGGCGCGTTCAAACAATTGCCCGTGCGATGCTAGTGCCCCGTAGCAAGTATACTCAATCTTTGTGGGGCATTCTTCAAGCAGGATAGTGCCTAGCCGTGTGATTTTTTCCGCAAGATCAAGGAATGGATAGAGCTCATCCGGGATAGATGAGAAATTCACTGCGTGCCGGATTTTACCGGACTGGAAATAATCAACGAATTGCTCTGCCACTTGTTTTGCAGCGCGTTGCTGTGCTTCTCTGGTTGATGCGCCGATATGCGGCGTCAACAAAATACGGTCACTGAACCGCCCCAATGGTTTCGGACCGGCTTTCTCGACATCATGCACGTCAAGGGCTGCGAGCAAGTCTGGGCGTTTATCAAGAGCTTGCTCCAAGACACCGGGAACAAGCACTTGCGGCCGTGCAGTATTGATGAACAACGCATGATCCTTCATCACAAGAAGATGCTCAAGCGTAACCATCCCTTCAGTTTCTTTCATAGCGGGGACATGCACTGTGACGATATCTGCTGTTGAGAAAATCTCCTGTACAGGGAGTCGCTGATAATTGGGCATAGTCACGTACGGATCCACATAGATGATTTGCATGCCAAATGCCTCTGCCCGCTTTGCGACTTCCTTCCCGATGTTGCCAAGTCCAATGATGCCGAGGGTCTTGCCAGCGAGCTCGCTCTTGCCCGGCAATTTTCCCTTGGGCCATTCCCCCAGTTTGACTGCAGCATCATACGCAGGCATGCTGCGGGCGTGATTCAGCATGAAGCCAAAAACAAGTTCAGCAACGGATATGCTGTTGGCATACGGGGTATTGCAGACAACGATGCCCTTTTGCGTTGCGGCTTGCACGTCTATCGTATCGACACCAGCTCCTGCACGGCCGATGATTTCAAGCCCATCAGTACGTTCAATGATATCCTTTGTCACTTTCGTGGCTGACCGGACAATCAGGCCATGATGCCCTTGCAAGGAAGTTATCGGCCCTTGCTCGACATAGATGCCGTTGGTTGTCAGGGTCTTGATACAAATGTCTTCAACAGGTTCAGCAATGAGGACGCGTTTTTGCATACTTTTTTTGCGTGCCATTACTGCACATAAAGGTTTCGAAATGCTTTAGTACGTGAGGCTATTCGCGCCCCCATGCTGGAAGCAATTCTCTTCGACTGGGATGGAACCTCGGCAGACACAGGACCTCATGTCTTTGCATTCCAGCAATATATCTGTGCAGCGAGGGGAATGAAGTGCGCTGTGACTAATTATGCTGACTTCCGAAGGAAAGTGTACGACCCATTTCCCCATTATTATCAGCACGTTCTTGGTTTTGATTGGGAAAAGGACCATGGATGGATTGTGGACACGTTTCAGGAATTCATGAAAGGGAAATATGAACTACATCCATTCATCCAACCGCTCTGGCAAGAGTTGCAGGCCATGGGGATAAAGGTTGGCATTGCAAGTTCCAATCTCCCCAGTGTCATCAACAATAAGCTCAGTGCTGAGGGCATCACCCTACCCATCGTTGGCTACGGTCCTGGAATCAGGTCAAAACCGTATCCAGACAGCATCCTTGCCTGTGCTACAATAATGGGCGTGCAGCCAGCAGCATCCCTTTATGTGGGTGATATGCCTACTGATGCTGAAGCTGCCCACGCTGCGGGCATGCGCTGTGCATTAGTCGGATGGGGATTCAAGGAACCTGCTGCGTTACAAGTACTTCATCCGGATATTTTCGCTGAGAGAATAGAACAGCTTCATCGGGGCATCTTATCCCAACGGTAATGCACCCAACCACACGCCAATGGCATAACCGCCTAATGCTGCCAGCATGCCGATGCACATCATCTCGATACCAGCCTTTCGCCAATCGCCGATGGTGAGCTTTGCCTTGATGGCACCCGTCACAAAGAGCACAAGAGCTGCAATGATTAAGGAGACTATCACTGCTGTGTCGACCGGCAGGAAGAAAAATGATACTAACGGGACGAGAGATCCGAATAGCGAAGCGATACCAACGACAACCGCATCCTGAAAGGGATGATCATAATCATCAGGAAACATACGAAGCTCTTCTGCCATCATGGTCTGCAGCCAGATCTCTGGTTTTGATGTAATGGTTTTCACGACACGTGCCAGCAATGGACCCTTAAAGCCCTTGGCTGCGTAAATATCTCGTATTTCCCGACGCTCTTCCTGCGGCATATCCTTCATCTCCCGCTTTTCCCGCTCCAGTTCACCATAATAGTAGTCGCGGGCTGCCTTTGATGAGGTGTATGCAACAGCTGCCATTGAAATCGACTCGGCAACAGTGCCTGCCAAACCTGAAATAATGATGATGCGGCTGTCGTGGGTCGCAGCTGCAACGCCAAGGACAATGCCGAGGACATTTACTAACCCATCCTGTCCGCCAAGGATGACGTCTTTAATCCATGCGCCGCCGTTGAGTTCATGTGTAGCCATTGGATTCATTCAAGGAACAAGCATATTTATGCCTTTGCATACCTTTTTATACGCCTCCGTCCTGGTTGATACCATGAAGTGGCAACAGGCAATCCAACTGACCTCTGGTATCTGGGCCGTGCTCTTTGTGGCACTCGTTGGTTATGGCTATTACCAGACGCAACAGCTATCGCTCCACCAGGAGAACATGCATCTGGCTCTGACTGACCGTATGGATACTCTTGCAGCGCAACAGCGGCAGGAAACCAAGGACCTGGCGACCAGCATTGCACAGGATATCAGCACATTGCACAAGGATGTGGACCGACTGACAACGTCGCTCGAAAAGGTCAAGAAAGAATCCCGTGAATCTGTCCAGAGCCTTACCGGACAACTGCAGTCGCTGGAGGTCGAATCAAAACAGAAGCTGGGGGAATTGGAGAAGCAGCTCTTGGATGTCAATGTCAAGACTGAAAGTTTTGCAGGCATCATTGACAAGACCATCAAGGCAGTCGTTTCAATAAGTACAGATGTTGGTGTTGGTTCTGGTGCAATCATTGATGAAACAGGGTACATTGTTACAAACAGACATGTTATTGAAGGAGCTACGCGCGGGTCAGTCAAAACATACGATGGCGGGAAGCATGCAGTGCGCATTGTCGCCAAATCCGCAGGAAGAGATCTTGCCGTCCTCAAGATAGAAGGAACCTATCCTACGCTACGGCTTGGCAGGACTGCTGCGCTGGCATTAGGAGACCACGTGATTGCCCTTGGTTCACCCGCAGGACTCGAATTCACCGTCACAGAAGGAATTGTCAGCGCCCGGCGCACGATTGAGGGCATCGAATACATCCAGACAGATTTATCACTCAACCCCGGCAATTCCGGTGGTCCTTTAGTCAACACCCGCGGAGAGATTGTCGGAATCAATACGATTAAGCTCAGGGGATATGAGGGGCTCGGTTTTGCACAGGTCAGCGAGGATGTCGCAGACTTTGTTTCGACCGCAATAGAACAGGATCAGGCAATCGGATGATGCCGGGCAAAGAAACGTTTTCGTTCTTCCTGATACGTCCGTACCGTCGCGTCAAATAAATCAAGCTTTGCTTTTTCTGCGAGGTATGCATCCCTCTTCACAAAGGCGGAGTGGCCAAGCTCAAGCAGTGCCAGTCGGTCTGCAGGAATGAACGAGAACGGCAGCCGGATATTCTTCGGCACTGGTTTTTTGTGGAGCAGGATATGCACTTTTTCCCGAAGCAGATCGATTGCCTTCTGGCTGTAGGACGCTGGGTCCTCAATAAGCAGCACGTCATTTTCTTTTACAGAGGACAACTCTTTCGTGAAACCAAGTGATGGTAGCTTTTTGACAAGCATATAATCCCCTTCGCTGATAATCTTATGCAGCAATTGCAGATCCCGACGGTACGATAGCGCACGTTGTTTCTCTCTATCTAAGGCACGGCGAATGGCTTCTTCACTGCCTGTCTTCACTGGTTTTTCAGGCCTACCTGCACGGTGCAGCAGACGCTCTGCCCGTCGTAGACGCTCAAACAGGTCCGTTTTCTGCTGGCGCAGGAGGAAATTCTGGTCCTCCAGCTCTTTAATGCGTGCATATAAGTGCTGCACATCTTGCTTTGTCTGACGCTGCTCTGCAATACGCTGCAAGCGCTTTTCTTCTGGCTGTCGGACGATGTCCCATGCGAGTCTGATATTGGCACCGGGATGCGTGACGACATAGTGCTTGACAGCATCAGCATCGTGTTCATCAACAATTCGCTCTACTTTCTGGAAGAGAGGCTTGTACTTTTGGTAGGCCACCAATGCAGCCGCTAACGCATCGCGCTCATGGTCATTGCCCACGTTATGCACCTGCGTCATCTCTTGCTTTACTGCCTGCAACAAATCCTCCTTGGGCGAGAAGACCATGGCACCGACTTGGGCAGCAATATCATGGACCAATTGCGGCACATCCTGCTTGTCCGTTGCTATGATAATCGGTTTGCCTTTTTCAATCAGTGCAGTAATCAGTTCATCCTTTGCAAGATGCCGTGAAGATCCGAGGAGAATAGGATTACCTCCCATATCTATCGCTGCATAGCCAATAGTTGTTCCGGGGTCAATGCTGGCAATGAGCAGTTGTCGCACAGAGGCTGGAAAGGAAGATAGATATATAAATTTGTAATCCCTGTACGTATTTAGTTAGTTCGCATACATGAGCAGGTTTTTGTGGACATTTTGACCTTGTAATTTCCATGTCTGCACCATGCTCATGGTGTTATTAATAAATCGCCTCCCCTTATCATTTCTGATACATCCCATCATCTTACGATGGATAACAATAGGACGAATAGTCCTTTCACCAAAATTATTGTGCAAAGGCACTTCAGGATTTTTCACCCCCACAAAAAGATGGGGTAGAGCACGTTGCAATGTTCCTGAAAATTTCTTGCACCCTTTTGTGACTCTCAATATTTCGATGATGTGTCCAAGCCCAGTCTGTCCACTCAGTTTCTCTATGATCTCACTGCGCTTGTCGGGTGGCTCACGTTTTGCAGCGTCTGCAATCTTGTATATGTCATGCAGACGCTGTGCTTGTAATTCGGCTTCAGGACACTCTTTTGCTATCGCATCACCTTCCCGAAGAATGTGAGACCAACATCGCTGTTGCTGGAAAATCTCATACACATTATATCCATCGCTAACGACCCATCCACCATAATCTTTACCGAGAACACGCTCGGCAACTGTCCTTGCTCTGCTTGGATCATATTCATACAAAGCATAATTGGGGTTACAAAACACCCAGACATACCCATTTTTTCCATCCTGCCTCATTCCAGTTTCATCTGCTTGCACGTAAGGAGAATTTTGGACTTTTGTCTGTATTTTTTTTCTGGGCGTTTCAAGTTTCTTGCCGATGCCATCGACAATTGCAAGAATTGTTGCAGGACATATGCTCAAATCAGGACGAAGCGTTTTGATGAAGTCAGCTAATTTTTCATAGCTTATGCCGCCAATT
>JACQSS010000067.1 GCA_016211195.1 Candidatus Woesearchaeota archaeon | reverse complement strand
ATATAAATGTTTGCTGCTGTGGGGCTTCATCCAAAAATAGGTTGGCCTCATTTTTGTGAGGGTAAAGAATGGGTAACATGGACAAGCGGAAGGGGTCGCTCCATACGGGAAGGTGCCACTCAGTGTGGTTTATAAGATGAGCCGAACCGATGCCAACCCAAAGCGAAGCGGATTTTTTGGATGGAGTCCTGCTGTGGCTCGCGTTGACGGATCAAATTCGTTCTACATCAGTAGTGCCAAAGATATTTAAGCGATGATGGCTAGGAAAGCTTCCATGGCGCTTGAAAATATTTTACAAGTGACAGATGCCACCTTTGAGAAGGATGTGCTGCAGGCGTCACTGCCGGTCATTGTTGACTTTTACACAACATGGTGTCCACCATGCAAGGCAATGGCGCCGGTCTATGCTGAAGTCAGTACATTGTATGCAGGTAAAGTGGCCTTTGCCAAATGTGACTGCGGAGAGAACAAGATTGCTGCCACGTATCAGATTCGTTCTGTTCCGACGCTCATCCTTTTCCGGAATGGGGAAGAAGTCGCCCGGAGAACAGGCTATCTTGAAAAGGGTGCGCTCAAACGGTTTATTGATACTGGGGTGAAAGCATGAGAAAGATATTATATGCATTAATGGGCACTGTCGCATTGACAACGGGTTGCATGAAGCATGACATTGCAGATGATTTGATGCAAGGAAGGGACATTGTTGCTGCGGTGACGTTGCCAGCCGGTTACAGGCAAGGCACTGTCGGCGAGGCCAGTCCCTATGGTACCATCCGCGTGCAAGGGCCATTGACACTTACTATTGAGGAACTCTTTGTTTCTGATGGTGTGGAAGAAGTGTCCTTCCGCAGCATGTATGCAACCTGCCTGACAACCAATGAGATGCAGCGTGAGCCGAATCTGGCAGTTGTTGCGATTGATGCGACGATTCCGCAGTCGCTCCAAGACATTGGCTTGCAGTATAAGACACAGTTGCCGTCAGGGACATTGCAGGACGGGTATGTCGCTGCAAAAGTCCTTCGGAAGGGTGATGCACATCTTGCTGTCGTCAATGTGCCGAATGGGTCTGTGCTGGGTGGGTCGTTTACAGTCACGAACATTTCAGAACAGGATAAGGCTGACAATAAAGCGCTTGTTATGGTTGCACAGACCTTGCAGAAAAGGTATGATATGGAAGAAATGCTCACTGTCATCCTTCCGGTGACAGCACCATCAACAAAGTCCAGCCTTGAGCCGCTGCTCTCTGTCCCTACCAGCACGATAGACGCAGGTGCGTTGTCGTCTGTGCAAAAAGAGCCGGTAAAGGAAGCCCGTCTGGAGACGCTGGTGCATGTGTCAGATGCAACATTCGACAAGGAAGTGCTGCAATCATCGGTGCCAGTGGTCGTTGACTTCTATGCAACATGGTGCCCGCCATGCAAGCGGTTAGCGCCGATTTTTGAGGAAACAAGCAAGCGCTATACAGGAAAGGTCACATTTGCCAAAATGGACACAGACAAGAACAAGAAACCTGACAGCTATAATATCAGTGGGATACCCACACTGATTGTTTTTAAGAACGGCAAGGAAGTGAAACGCCATGTCGGTTTTGTTGGCCAGAAGGGGTTGGTGCAGTTCATTGATGATGCAGTGAAGTAGCAAACATTTATCAACATCTGTTCCTCAACACTTGGCATGATATTGGGTATCCTCTTTGATTTCGGGGGTGTGCTACTGACCGGTAATCTTGACTCTTTTTTTGCCAAGGCTGCTCCGGTGGTGGGGGCAAGAAAAGAGAGGTTGTCGTTCGAACCGCCGTCGATGGTTCCTGATTTTGCAAAGGGGAACATGGATGTCCGCGACTGTTTTGAGCACGTGTTCCATCAAAAACTGTCAGAGGAACAGTTCAAGAAGGTTTTAGCAATCTTTTCCACAAACTGGCAGCCGGACAAGACTATGTTTGCCCTGGTCCGCACGCTCAAGCAGCAGGGCTACAAGCTTGGGGTCCTGTCCAACTCTGATCCTATCAACAGCCCCATCTTTAAGGAAAAAGGTCTTTACAACCAATTTGATGCAGTCACACTTTCCCATGAGGTGCACGCAGCCAAGCCAGAGCCGGAAATCTATGAGATTGCTGTCCATCGTCTTGGAACACCAAAGGACAAGACATTGTTCATCGACGACCTTGCTGTTTGTGTCGCAGGAGCACGTAAGGCAGGAATTCATGCAATTCAATTCACAGGTAAGGAGAAACTTGTCAAAGATCTCGCTGCATTCGGGATTCATCCGTAGACCATGCTCGAAAAGATTCTGACCAACACGGTACAGGAATTTAGCACAAGCGGCGCAGATTATCGGTTGCATTACGCATGGCACACCAGACAGTCAGCGTTTGATGAAACAATTGATTATGATGCACTGGTGCTAGAGACTGGATTGATGTTTTACGAAGAAGTAGGTCTCCGTGAGTTGGTCAACAACGAACAATACCGTCTCGTGGTAGGGAAAACCCTCATCAGGAATGCAGTCTCTGACAAGGTAACTCCTCTCTTTTATACGGATGTGCCTCCCGCGCGCCACCTGCGCAGTAAAATAATGACCTTGGAGGCAGCATGCAGTACATTACCCCTCGTAGCGAGCATCCTGTATCTGCCGTATACGTTGCCATTCGCATTGCCGGTTATGGTAGGGTGTTTGCCTTTGTTCTCAGGGTATGGGGACCGGTGCAACAAAGCTATTGCTTATCTCAATATGAGCCGGATGTATGATTCTTCTGCCTATCGTTCTGCAGTCACTGCCCAGAAAATTGAAGAATTCATCGTGCCTGAGCTGACTGCGCGATTGGGGAGACGGCCTCTTGTTTACATTGAGTTCGGTGCAGCGCATTGTGACATTGAGCCGTATCTCAAACATCCTTCCTTACGGCATGCGTCCATGCGCGCTCATCAGTATTGGTTCCCCTTATTGGATTATAGTTATGTGTCAAAAGTGTGTGAACTCAGACCCAAGGGAGCGCCCGAACCAAAACATTTGGAGAGTATTGTAGGTCGCCATGATGAGCCAAGCATAGGCATCACTTCCCGTGGTGGCGATGAATATACTCTTTCAGTTCCACCAGCGCCAGATGCCTTGGTGGTGCCATGGAGGCGCATTGAGTATCAAATGGCGACGAAATGTTTATAATCAGCTGTCAGCTACCCAGCACATTCGGGGGGATAACCATGGACAAGAAGAAGGTCGCACAATTTGTTCTGGGAACTGTTGCTGGGTTGGCAATCGGGTACGGTGTTTATACAGGAGCGTCGGCATACCAGGCCAATGAAAATAGGAAACTGCATCGCATTGCACAACTCGAACATGAGACTGTTCTTCTGGATGACCGCCTTGCTGCTGTCGAGAAAGGGGCTTCTTCGCATGCTTCTCTCCTGACGACACATGCCATTCAGCTTGCTGAGCATGCTGGACTGCTGGAAGACCAAAGCAAAAAAGTAGTCACGACCAGCAAAGCGCTGGACGTCCTTGCCGGTTCTGTTGAAAAATTGCATGAAAAGCAGGACTCGCTCGCGGGACAGCTCGCGACAGTGAGCAAAGACCTTGCAGCTGCTGAACAGGCAACAAACCAACGCCTTGCCACCGTGGAAGACCAGTTGAAGAAGGCAGGATACAGCATCTCCACGGTCACCAATAATATCACTTCGCTTGAGACAACCTTCAACAACAAGATACAGCATTTGCAAAGTGAATTGCATACGATTAATCGCGTCTTGCGGGAACTGCAGGAAACAGACGAAGAAGTGACAGAACAGCCGGAGCGACCATCAGCTAAGCCAAGCATTACTTCTGTGTCCTATCTCCGGAGTGCCACTGAGTTGCAATATGTCGGTTTCTCTGTCAGTCCAGTGAACCAGAAATTATTGGCATCCATCGAATCCATTGTGGGTGGCTATTCAACTGGCATGAAAAAGTCACGCAAGGAAATGCTGAGAAGTGGTGACTATGGCCGTGTCAACCGGACAGAACTGGTTTTCATGGGTCGGGTCGATGGCAAATATCAGCGCAACATGGCATTCATTGAATCGCACCGGAACAGTGCATATGTGTTTGTCAAGATGTCTGGCAATGCAGAGCGCAATGTTCTTGCTGATGTCGCGCAGCAGGTGCCTCTTTCGTCAGGTGCGCGGAAAAAATATGCGGAGCTGACAGAATGAAAAAGTACATTGCAGCAGGGCTCGTTGCAGGAATTATGGCGCTTGAGGGATATGCCATCTATCGTTTGCATGTGAAGAATAATGCGCTGACGCATAAAGTGGAAGTGGCTGAAGTGGCACGCGATGGGACCTTCAAGGACCAAGAAACAAAGCAGAGTGAGTACTTTCAGGAACTGACTCAGCTCAAAGGAATGTATCAGAAAGAACAGCAACTCAGAAGGCAAAGTGAAGAGACCTTGGTCTCTGTCAGGAAAAAGAGCCTCGATGATGTCTCCCGGCTGGAAAAGCAGGTTGTTGAACTGGCGAAGCAGGTCGATGCGTATAAGCAGCAGCAGGACCGTGAGCGGGAAGCGCAGGCACGGCGGAAATTGACCGTGAGCAATGTCGATTATGTCTTCGCAGAGAAGCAATTTGATCATCTTTCTTTCGTGCTGCACAACATGGGCGCAGAAGAGATGCGCACATTGGAAACGACCATGGACACATGCCTGCGGAAGCTGAACAAGAAGCGCGAGCCGCGTCAGGAGGCGGTTACATTACTCTACCACGATGCATTGACAGACCCCGAAGATATCTCCATCGGAGAGCCATGGGCCAAAGTGTTTGCATGGCAGGACAAAGATGTGTATCATGCACGTGTCGTTATGTCGCTGCAGAAGAACCGTGACGTCAGGCTCGTGGAAAGGCTTGGGTTGGAATTACCTGTTGAGCAGGATTATCTCGATATGCTCACTGCTTTTCGAAATTATCTTAAATAGGTACTTCTCTATCATCAGCAAAAAGTTGGTGACAGATGAGAGAGCATTACAAGAAGAGCCTCAAATTCTTCGAGCGCACGACCTTTGAGCAGTGCTTGGCCTTCTGGCTCGTCTTTATGTTTGTCTTTGGATTGATTTACTATGGGCTTTCATTCTTCCCCGAGCATGCAATCCGCTATCGAAACGAGCCATTAGTGCATGGTCTGTCCGGATTCGCCACTGCCCAGTATTTTAGTTTCATCACTGCTGCAAGTGCGTCACAAGGATATGGTGATATCATCCCTGTCGGCATTGCCCGGGCGTTTGCAGTGTTTGAGGCGGTCTGTGGCCTGCTGCTCTTCGGTATCCTGATATCAAAACTCGTCTCGGTCAAGCAGGAACTCATCCTCGGTGAAGTGTATGACATCTCTTTTGAAGAACGGCTGAACAGGCTACGCTCCGGGTTGTATTTGTTCAGGGCAGATGCAAATAAAATTATTGACAAGATCCATCTCAAACAAATCACCAGGCGGGCTGTGCAGGACCTGTGGCTTATTACCGTGACATTGGATACCAGCTTGCATGACATCCATAAGTTTCTGCTCCCGAATAAAAATTCAGATTACATCAAGACGCTCGATCCACTGAAGATGGAACTGCTGTTGAACAGTATGGAGCTCTCGCTCGTCAAATTGCAGGATTTACTGGATGCATTGAATACGTACAATCTGGATTGGCGCAGTGCAATGACTGTTGAAAGCATAAATTCGATTATTAATACAACTGAGCTTGTCTATAGCCATTACAAAAACAAGAATCTGGAAGATATCAAGATCATTCAAAAACTCGATGCCATCAGAGTCGTGACGAACGCAATACGCGAGCGCATAACAATGGCTAATGTGCAGATGGTGCAGCAGTTAAATCTTAAGAATTTTGGGGGCAGTACATGAAATGCTGGGATCTTTTTCTCCGGTTCCTGAAGCTCAGTACGATTGGTTTTGGTGGTCCCTTGGGTAGGATTGCCGTCCTCCACCGGGAGCTTGTCTATAAGGAGAAATGGATCAGTGAACAGCACTTTGGAAAGATTCTTGCTCTGTATCAGGCATTGCCCGGGCCAGAAGCAACAGAGCTTGCAGTCTATTTCGGGTACAAGCAGCGCGGTTTTTGGGGTGGTATCATGGCCGGTCTTGGTTTCATGTCACTGGGGTTTCTCCTTACTGTACTTGTATCATGGCTGTATACACAAGGAGTCCAGCTTCAATGGACCAAAGGCTTCCTCTATGGCGTGCAGCCTGCAGTCGTGGCACTGATTCTGCGGGAAGGGTACAGGATGGGCAAAATGAATCTTACGCGGGTAACACATCTGGTTCTTTTTGCGATATCACTCGTCTTCTCACTGATGGGAATCAATTTTCTGTGGATACTGCTGGGAGCAGGACTGGTGACCATGGCGGCACGCCGAGCATACCCGGTTCTCTTCATTGTTCCGTTTGGCAGTATGTCACTGCCATTTTTCCTTGTTCTTTTCCTTGTCTCGCTCAAGGCTGGATTGTTCACCTACGGTGGAGCATATAGTGTCGTTTCTTTTATGCATCATGATGCAGTCGAGACGTACCATTGGTTAACGCCGCAACAGTTTCTTGACGGGCTCGCTTTAGTGAACATCATCCCCGTTCCCTTATCAATGATCGGCACATTTGTCGGTTTTCTTACTGGGGGGTTGGTGGGTGCTATGCTCATGACCATCGGTATTTTCCTGCCTGCATTCGCATTTACCTTGTGCGGCTTTCGCACTATTGAACACATGGTCGAAAACCCCGGTTGGCAGGCATTTCTCGAAGGGTTGGTCGCGGCAACAGTCGGTTTAATTGCAGCGACATGGATACAGGTTGCGCGCATTGCACTCGTTGATTCATTCACCAGTGCGATGGCAATTCTGCTGGCTCTTCTCTTCTTTTCCGAAAAGATGCCAGTCCACTATGGAATCTTTGGATCAGGCATCCTCGGGCTGTTGTGGAAACTAGTGTAATGTAAAAATGGAACGCACGGTAATCCGTTTATTGGACTGTGCACAAGAGCTTATTTCTGCCCCAGAAATGCCCGTGCGTATTTCTTGGATTCTTTTCGTTCTGCAGGATTTTGGATAATGTCCTGCGCTATCTGCATTCCCGCTGCAACATAGCTCGGATGAGCATTTGGTGGCATGCGAATAATGTTTGAATACTCACCAAGAGGATAGTATGTTCGTCTTTTTGGTGTCTTTGGAGCGCGTCGTTTCGTGATGTCAATACCCAAATCTTTCAATTCCTTGAGCGTCCGTTCATGCTCTTCATCTTTCCCCCTCACGACATCCAACCAATCCTCACCATTGTAGATCCGTTGTGCATAGTCCTGCGTTTTCTGTAAGTATTCGTGTGCAGCATCCCGAATAAGTGGATGATCCCGTAGTCGTCTAATTCTTGCCTTCACCTGGCGCAGGACGTTATCTTCAGCACGTGTGTATCCAGAAAAAATTGTTGTGTCTATTCCTGATGGCCCAATTGGTGCAATAAAGCCCCGTTCGTTCCATCCATAACCAGTACCGATCACACACAAAAGATAATTCTTCACTGAAAAAGCATCCTGGAACAAATCGTGATACCTATAGAGTCTATCAATTGATAATTGTATCCATTCATCCATCGTCTTATCAAGCTTTGCTTCCAGCGGAAGCTGCGGGTTAGTATCAGGGAATTCATCATAGTTGGATACGGTAACGGCCCATGCGTCATAGAGCAGGTTAGCATCACTTTCTGTCGGTAATTGCGCGTCCATAACGCCATCTT
>JACQSS010000066.1 GCA_016211195.1 Candidatus Woesearchaeota archaeon | reverse complement strand
TGTATTGGTAAAGTAATAACGCTTCGCCTTAAGTGTGCTATTCGCCTCAACGGGGACTAAATACCTATAGTGTGAAGATACTTTTAAATAGAAAGCGCATTTGTGTTCTGACGGTGAAGGGACATGAGTAGCCACGATATTACGATAACCTGCAGGAAATGCAGGAAACAGTCGCCCATGCGCGATATGCGGTATGACACGAATGGAAAAGACCTTATCTGTGCCGCGTGCTTGACATCGCCAGATAAGCCAGTTCAGAAGACAAAGAAGCATGAAGACACCTTTATTGAAGTGCCGGTTTCAAAACCAAAACAGGAAAAAGTAAAAGAAGAACCAGGAAAGGTAAAATATCATTGCATCGCGTGCCGGTATTCATTCATGCGGAATGCCGATGTGACCGTTGAACTCTGCCCGTTCTGCAGCAAGCCGACCGTCCGCAGAGACACAGCAAAGACAGCACAGGATTTCCTTCAGGATTCCAGTGATATCTTTGAGTAAAGCATGAAGTGTGCCTATTGCTCTTTCAAGGAAACCAAAGTCGTCGATAAACGCGATTCTGATGGTGTTGGAACGATTAGGCGGAGAAGGGAATGCCTCCGCTGCAGAAAACGTTTCACCACGTACGAGCGTGTGGAAACTATTTCATTGCACGTCGTCAAGAAGGACGGCAGGCGTGAGATTTTCGACAAAGAGAAAATAAAACGGGGTATTATCCGTGCATGCGAAAAGAGACCCGTCGGCATGGAGCAGATTAATGCAGTCGTTGATAAAATAGAATCGAAGATGCGCAATTACAAAAAAAATGAGGTTCCTACAAAAGTCATTGGCGAAGAGGTAATGAGGCAGCTGAAGCAGCTGGATAAGGTTGCCTATATCAGGTTTGCCTCAGTCTACAGGTCCTTTGCAGACATAGAAGAATTCAAACGGGAACTAAAGGAGATGTAGCGATGAAGGGTGTGTACCTACTTCTCGCCATAGTCATTGTGGGTTGTACAGAGGAGACAATGCCAACGAACCAACGTGTCATAGACGTCACTGGAACTGAAAGAATAGAACTTGCCCAGACTGAAAAAATCATTCTTGCACGGAATGGCCAGCAAATCAGTCTCCGTTTCCTTGGCGATGTTGATGGAAAGCAGATGTTTGAAATTAACCGTATTCCTGTCACCTTTGAGATCGGTGTGCAGAAGATCATCAATCGGTTGATTGCCTTCACGTTGGAGGCTGTAGAGAACAAAGAGGAGAAGGGTGTCCTCGTGGAGTTTTTCCTTGGGCAAGCGCAGGGAACGCTGGAGCAGGGCGGGACAAAGCTTGTGCAGATAGCCGGACGGGATTATCTTGTGACTGCATTGCAGGAGAACCGTTTCATTGTCAATGGTGAAGAGACGGCATCGATCCATGTGGGCGGGACATATGTGCTGCGGAGCACGCACACTATAGGGGTGCGTGATATCATTGAAACAGATAAGACCGTGCGGCAGGAACGAGCCATAATCACCGTTTCTCCGTCCTGAATCCGTGATAAAGGAATTGCTGGGCATAGCCAGCATAGGACGGAAAGAGTGACTGGGGATCTGCTCCCCCATACTGTTCATCAAGCGCCCTTTGGATCCAGACATCAACAGGAAATGCATCCCACTTATTGTATGCGAAAAGGAGGATGCAATCAGCAATCTTCTCTCCTATCCCTGACACCTCCAGAAGATGCTGTTTCGCTTCTGTGTACGGCAATAAACGAAGTGACGAGAAGAATGATTGAGGCAGCTTGTTTGCCGCTGCAAGATAAGGCGCGCGGAAACCAACGCCGCAGCGTTGCAGGACCTTGACCGGGCCCAGACTGCCAAGTGTCGGGAAGAGGTAAAAAGGGCGTTTATCATAGACCACCTTCCTGCCAAATGCGCGGCAGAGGGCAAAGAGATTCTTCCGTATTCTCGGGATATTGGACGCACTTGAGCAAAGAAAAGAGATGGTGCACTGCCATGGGTCTTGGCGCATCACCCGTAAACCCGGATACGTATCAATATACCGCCGTATGATTGGGTCACGCGATAAAGTCATGATGATTTCTGTGTACGGAACAGCCAGACCCAAGAGTTGAGAAATGTCATCCCGGGAGATGTTATGAAATTCAAGCGTCGTGCCTGTCTGCCGTACCTTGCAAACGTGCTGTGTGGTGACCAGATAATACCACTCGCCGTGCTGCTCATACATGAAGAACTGGCCGGACTCAAGCGTATGCTGGAGCGAGAAGTCCTGCACTTTAGGGATTTTCAAGACGATACACCTCTATCACTGGCATTTCATAGGGATGCACTTTCCTGACTGCAGTGATGACGTTCTGCACAAGAGCTGCGGGACAAATGGTCTCAATGCGTTTCTCATGAACGGTCGAGAGCTTGCCCGGCTCACCTAGCGTCGGCGTGGCACCCGCTAGCGGTTTCCATGTTGATGTGCCATCAGAGATGAAACTGTAGCATGCATACTTTCCAAGGGTACCCGCCCCATTATCCCAGAGGGCATGCTTGATGCTCTCCTCTGCATCGGGAGGGCAATAGATGACTATTCTGACGTAATCCATGCCCGCATCGAACATTGCTAGCTATAAGAAGATTACTTATGTGCGAACCAGAAGACTAGGTGATTATTCTTGCGCTCGTCAAGGCGCACAAATCCAAAGCGCTCAAACTGGACAACATCACCAACATACAGCTTCTTCAGCGCGGCTTCTCCCAGACCCACACGCGTTGTCTTATCGGGCATGACTACCTCCACCTTCACGAGTGCGTCTGATTTTGGCAGCCAGTGCATGATACGCGCGCCTGTATTCTTATATGTCTCATATTCCTTTGAGTGGAAAAAGAATTTGCCGCCGCGCTTCTCAAAGTTCAGGCAGTCCATCAGACGGTACAACACATCTGCATGCAGCGCGTCATAGTCCGGTCCTGTGATGTAGAAATCGGTTCCGGTCTTGAAAGTGCGTTTGCCTGCTTCGGGGTTGTCCGGATGGAGCTCAAGAGAAATCGTCTCTGCCGGAGCGTTCTCAATCGTGATGAGTTTTGGTTCTTCGATGAAGAAGTAGCGGTTAGCCTGCTTATCGATGACTTCTTTGTTGAAGGCATTGATGTTCTTATAATATTCTTCTGCAGAAACCGTCTTGTCATTCTGTGTCATGCCCACTTCCATTGAGAACCGGATGAATGCATCTGGTGTGTAGCCACGTCTGCTCAAGGCACGGAAAAAAGGCAGTCGGATATCATCCCATCCAGTATACACTCGGTCTACAATGAGCTGCTTTGTCTTGGTCTTGCTAATGTCAAGGTCCTTGAAGTTTATTCGTCCGACATAATAATGGTACGGCATTCTCCATCCAAATGCGTCGAAAATGTACTGCTGCTTTTTCTCATTGTCCATATGCTCCTTTGCACGTACCGTGTGTGTAATGCCCATATCATGATCGTCTACTGCAACAGCAAAATTCATAAGTGGCCAGACACGATACTTCTTTTTCGTGCGTGGATGTTCCTCTTCATTGATACGCATGAGAGCAAAATCACGCATGGCTGGATTTTTGTGCGTGACATCTGTCTTTAGGCGCAGGACAGCTTCCCCTGCTTGATAAGTGATAAACAGTCCATGATAGCGTTTGAGCTGTTCTATGGCAGGTAGGTTCCTGCATGGGCATGGCAGCTTCTGCAATGACAGCCCTTTCCACGCGTCCGGATTGCATGTGCAGACATAACCATGTCCCTTCTGTACAAGCTTCTCTGCATAATCATAATAAGTGGACAACCGATCGGACTGCACAAGAACCTGAGCAACATTGCCTCTCGTTAACCATTGCGCATCTTCTTCAATCATTTTGTATGCGTCCGGGTCGATATTCGAGGGGTTAGTGTCTTCTAACCGGAGTATAAGTTTGCCTGCATATTTCTTGCAGTACTCAGAATTCAGCGACAGGAGATACGCGTGGCCGATATGCAATGGTCCAGATGGAGACGGGGCAAAGCGCATCACTACTTTTCCCGGTTTCGCATCCGTCAAATCACGCAGCTCAGTCTTTTTTTCTTCATGCTTCTCTTCCAGAAGATGTGGTGCCAAGGTGTGCAGCTGCCGAAGCTGCTCCTCACGTGGTAGTTTATTCACGTCTGGGATGATGGCTGCAAGCTGCTGCTGGATGTCACGCACCTTACTTTTCAGCTCAGGATGCGATGCAAGGACGTGGCCCAGCACTGCACCCGGATTCGCTCTGCCACCGTATTTAACTGCATTCAGCAGGACATACGGGAGTATAATCTCTTTCATGGCTGGGAGAGAACAGAAACAGGATTTAAAGCTTTGGCTACTTCAATCCTTCTTCTGGTGGTTGCATCTCTTTCCATGCTGTGTTGAACAAATTGTCCAGCGCAGAAGCAAAGAATGGCGTCTTAATCCAGACACCAACGTCATATGTCGGATGCACTTCCGCATCATTCAGGACCATGAACAAGAGCTCCTTTCCATCCACAACGCAGAACCGTGAATTGATACTTTTTGTGTGCCGGACTTCAATCAAATCCTTGACTTCCTGCAGTGCATTCTTGCACTCCCGAGTCAATGGAGCAGCCACACGAATCCGAACACCTTTCTTCTTTATCTTTTCGAGAACTGGGCGCAACCCTTCCATTTTTCGGAGGAAGCCTTGTGAGGTAGTCATGATATTCACTGTCTTCTCTGCACTCTTGAGTATCAGTTCAAGATGATTATACAAATTCAGTCTGCCCCGCACATAGCCTGCTAAGTCCGCTGGTTCAACGAGCTCAATGCCCTGCGTATGCAACGTCTGCAACTCAGTGAGCAGGTCAGTCCCTTTCATGCTCTCGAGGCGCTTGATGCGTTCTTCTGCATCCTCGCGCATATTCTTCTTGACGCGCGAGACAACTTCACCGGGCGGAATTGCGAGGTACTTTATCGGTTTCCCGAGCTTCATGAGAATGAATCCTTTTTTCTCCAGAGATTCCAAGACATCGTAACTGCGAGACCGTGGCACGTTGGCGATGTCGGACAATTCACCAGCGGTACTCACTCCCCTGGAGAGGAGTGCAGTCCAGATTTTTACTTCGTAAAGATTAAGAGAGAAATAACGCCGTAGCTTGCTGAGCAGTTCATCCTTGACAATCATCAGATAATCCCCCCCTGTTTTTCCGTGGTGAGTTGCTGCATTTTTTCTGTGATAACTGTTTTTAATAACAAGAGCAATTATATAAAGCTTGCGAACGACGATCACAGTGAAAAGTTCGTTCGCTATTGTTTCTCTTGTCATCGGTTCGCCTGTGGTTTACCCGATAAGAGCAAAAATTCTTCTTGCAATCCTCTTTTTGCGTGTCCAAAAACAAATCAATGCTCACATCATTGATGGCCATAGTGAACTTTTCAATGACTAGCTCCAGTCGGTTTTGTAGCGGAGCTTGGCTGCAATGCCTCCAAGTCCATCGAGGCGCGCGCCGCCCGTATGCTCCGAGCTGATGATATGCACGTCAGCTTTCTGTTTCTCTGCTGTGCGCAACAAATCATCAATATCATGAAACGCCTGACGTTCATGTGCTGTATGGATGAACTTATCAGTCACTAACACCATGGCGGTGGCACCGGCTGCGACAGCTTTTGCAACCTCTTTGATGCCGTACGCTACATTGCCTCCTTTCGCAATACCTGCAAGGATGTCATCAACAAGTGCGATTTCCCGTGCCATGCGCTCCCGCTTGACCACCTCGCGCACTTCAGGTCGCGTCAGCACTTCGTGAATCGCGTCCTCTTTTACTGAAGAACATGTCGCAAGTACAATCTTGCGGCGCAGTGCATCGTCCCGTATTTTCTTCAGGAGGTCATCCTTCCAGAATGCAGGGCTTGCAAGGATAACACTTTCCACGTCATAGCGGTGGACATATTCTGTGAGTGCCGTAATAATATCATCATAGAAAGAGCCAGTAGCGCGGGCACGCTCCTCTTTTTTAGAGACTTCCCCGGCAATCGTCGTCAGTAATTCATAGCCATACCTCTTGCTGAGCGCGAAATATGCCTCTTCCCGGTCGAGGACGCAGATGAGCAGTGGTTTCTTGTTCTCAGCCGCAGCTTCCTCAAGCCGCTTGAGCTGATACTGTGACCAGTCTTTTCGTATTTCAATGATTGTATCCTGCTCAACGGCAAATGAATGGTGACTCCCATGGGGGACATCTTCAGGGCCCTCAGTGACTTTCCCGAGCACGCGAAGCACTGGATGCGTCTTGGCAAACTCCACTTTTTCGACAGCAATGGACAGACGCACTGGCCTCCGTACTGTCTCTTCGCCGGCAGCGACTTTACGGAGCGTCATGCCACTAATCGTGTCCCCAGGGTCGAGCAGCAGGTGCAGTGACCATAAGTCGTCACGCGATTCAATCCTAAGCTTGATTATTCCCTTCCGTAAATCCTTCTGAATTATTTGCACAGACGGAAAGCAAAAGGTTATTAAATATAAAGATATTGTCGTGCAGTGAAAAAGAGATGAACAAAAAAGGACAGGAAGGCGGAGGCGCTGCAGCACTTGTTGCCCTTATTGCATTATTCATGGTTTTGTATATTATCCTTCTGCCACCAGCAGAGCGTGGCAAACTATTAGGCGAACCTGAAGGGCCGGACGGAACAAACACCTCACAGTCAAATGAACTTCTGCTGACTCATCCGGGCCGTGTTATTCCCAAAGGGGATTTGATTGCATTGCATCCATTGCCTTCTATAGTGCTTGCCACCAAAGTGGAATCCACTGAATTAAGTACATGGGATAGCCTCTCTGTCCGACGGAGCATCTTCGCCAATGTGCAGCAGGATATCTCGTTCACCCTACAAGACCCAGGGAATACAGACAATGTCCTGCTCAATTTCCTTGTTGCCAAGGGGGCTGGCGTTTTGACCGTTACACTCAACGGAGAACAAGTCTTTTCACGTGAAGTGACTACGAGGAACATTGAACCAATCAAGCTACGCAAAGCATTGCTTCGCAAGGACAATATTCTGACCTTTGCAGTGTCATCACCCGGAGCATCGTTCTGGCGCGCCAATGCATACACTTTGACTGCTATTACGTTGCGCGGAGATATGACGGACAAGACAAAACAGGCAGCACAAAGCATCTTTTATGTTGGTCCTGACGAGAAAAGGGAACTCAAGCGTGCAACACTCGATTTCAGTGTGCTGTGTGACCCGACGGAGATTGGACGTGTCGCTGTTTCATTGAATGGCAAGCAATTGTATGATGCTGCGCCGTCATGCAATGCACTGAATAGGCTAGAAGTCCCCATTGACTATGTCGCAGCAGGCCAGAACAGCATCACCTGGGCGAGTGACATGGGAATGTACAAGTTTGACATCATCAGAATGGAGATGAATCTCAGAGAACCACAGAACTACCGGGCATATTTCTCATTGACTCCGGAACAATTCAACCGTGCTGTGCCCATCGTCATGACATTGGTCTTCCCCGGCGATGAAAGGAGGCAAGCGCGTGTCTTTGTTAATGATATCCTGCTCAATCTTGACACAGGAGCCCGGGAGTTTGGCATTGACATAACTGATTTTGTCCGGCGGGGATACAATGCAATTGAGATAGACCCAGCAGTCCCATTTGACATTCAGGAATTAATGGTTGAGCAACTGGAGTAGGGGAGACTATGGCAAACCCCATCAAATCTGCATCATCGTATATATTCGCTAATCCCTTTCAGGAACAGGCACTTTTCGGCGTCCCATTTCTCATTCTTGCAGCTATCATCCACTTTACGGACGCGCTGATGATGTTCGACCGCATTAGCAATGCATTTCTCTTTGGTTTTCTGTATTCATTCATGTTCCTTGTCACGACCATGGGAACGCTTATCTCTCCAGCGGTGGCCCGTGAACAGCGGTTGCCGCTCATCATAACCTATGCAGGGTTATCAGCATTTAGTTTCTTCATTCCATTCATCAAGGGCCTCTTCTTTCCATGGATTCCCGGCGAAATTACCTTGCTGACTGACCTTTTCATTGCCACAGTGCCGGCATGGGTCATTTTTCTTTACTTCACGCCTTGGAGCACGCGCAATACCAAGCTCGTCTGCATGGCCTATTTCCTGTTCTGGTTCCTTTTTTTTGGTATCCATTGGCTGAGCGCCATTCCGAGCATTGACCTGTCTTCGCTGGAGATTGGGGGTATTGTAATCCAACCAGAGCTCATTGACGGGTACAGGGCAATCCGCACTGCATTGGAAAGCACTGCTGATAGCATCGTGCTCCTCAGTAATCGGCTTAAGGAGGTCCCCAAAGATATCCAGCGGGCATGGGAGCGTCAGCTGAAGGTTGCAGCAGGGGACTATTATATCGGGACTGTTGATCAGAACGCCGACAAGCCATTGGGTGTCTTTCTCGAGAGATTCAAACCGGATGAAAAATTCTTTTACCTTGGTGAGGAGGGAAAAGCGGCGCCAGTTCCCATCAGTGTCGCAGGATCCATCAGGGGCCAATCGCTCGATCTGGAAAACTGTGAGGAGTATGACCTAACAGGCAGTCTCATCCAAATACCCCAGTTACCGGGGCAGACTGGACGCCTCTATGGGAACAGGGATGCCTGCCTTGAACAGCAGACACTTTATTTATCGTGCAATGTCCACGGAAAGAAGATTACGGGCACTATCAAACCAGAGACACTCAATCTCTATGACATAGAAGGCTCTGGAGAAGGAGTGGACTGCACTATTGACCCCAGTGCATTCCCGCAGACAGAAGAGCTGCTGAAGCGCTTGTTGCCGCAACCAGAAATAGTGGATGTTGCTGCGCAATTTCCCTTTACCACAAAAGCCTATCTGAAGACCTATTTTATGGACGAAAAACGTAAGCGCGAGATGCGCCGCGCCAATATAGACATATTCACCTTCTACAAACTCCCGAGCCAGCGCCCAGTCGCAGTCTATACCGGGGGGCCAGTCATGATAGGGGTTGGCATTGAGCAAGACCTGCCACTTGCTGTTGGCCAAGAAGGAGAGCAGCGCTCGACAAGGTTTGGCATCACTCTCGAGAACAGATGGAAAGGTGAAGTAGAAAATATTACTGAGCTGCGCATCACTCCGCCTCAACACATTGAGCTGGTCTGTCCTGCGTACTTTGAGCAGGATGGAAACGACTGGGTCCTGACAGAGAAGAGCATGCAGCGGCTGTCTAGCATCAAGACACTGCAGACATTCAATTGCAGGATTAAGGTCATGGAAGGTGGGGCAGCTGCGTTGCTTGAAAATTTCCCCATAGTTGAATCCTATTTCAAGATCACTGCGCGCTACCGCTACAAGTTGGCTGCGCAGGTTCCTATCAAGCTCAAGGCGGGTGACGGCATAAAGAGCGATATGGGTGACTGCATAACATTCTGCAATGACCCCGATGGATGTTATTGTACGCAGGATTGTGAAAAAAGACTCAGTGATGTGCCTCGTGGGAAAAACTGCAATGGGGAGACACCCAAACCGGCACCAAAACAAAACATCACTGCAACAAAGGAAACCGCTGACAAGACCCCTGAGACCACGGCAAAACCTGTCACCAAAGCAGATTGCGGCAGCCGGATAAGGCAATGCGAGGATTACAGCCAGACCGAATGCTATGAAGATCTCTGCAGGTTCAATTGCAAGTACGAAATGCCTGGTTTGTTAACAGAGGGCAAATGCGTCAAAGATACTGAATCTGTATTAAAGGAAACAAACTGTCCCCAGATCAAAAAATGTGCAGATTATACCGGCTTGAAACCATCTGTCTGCGAGGAGAATCTTTGCAAGCTCCGGCCGGGGAACTGCTACTACAATTATGGGCACGATGCCTGTGCAGACTGCCCGACCACAGCAACATGCAATTTCTATGACAGCAGCGAATCCTGTAGCAAGGACGCTTGCCATATTGGCTGCATGTGGGACCTGACATCATGGCCTCCGGGGTGCAAGTCATCGCTTGCGTGAACAGCATGAGATACATCCTTATCCTCCTGCTTCTCATCGGGTGTGCCAGCCCGCAAGAGCTTACCATGAAAGACCTCCGCATTGGCACTGAAGGCATTGCACTGCGGTTCCTTGATGATCAACCTCCTGCGAAAGTCATGGAAAATGATCGGTTTGTCATGACATTCGAATTGCATAACCGAGGGGCTGCTTCTGCAAAGAGTACTGCACTTGCTGTAGGTATCCCACAGGAATATGTCGATACGGACGTCGCTGCTGCAACCCTGAACGGACAACCGACGAACTTGCGCTTTGAGCTTGAAGGGAAGTCAGTAAAGAACCCCAAAGGGGGCATTGCATTGCTCATGATTCCTGCCACGACAAAGCCCATCACGACATCAAAGCGGCAGGATGTGGCTATCACAACACAATTATGCTATGATTATGAAACAGTCGCTGAAACGGGTGTTTGTGTCAATTACAACCCAGCGGGCTACCAACTGCGTCTTACATCCTGCAAGCCAAGGGCAGTCACTTTTAGTTCGCAGGGCGCACCTGTTGCCGTGACAAAGATAGACGTTAAACCAAAATACCTGCCCGATGGCCAGATGGGCAGCGCATTCATTGTGACCATCCTGAACAAGGGGTCTGGGCGTGTCGTCGAAATGGGCCAGTCAGATGCCCTTTGTTCTGCGACTGCGGATCTGACAAAAGTATGGGACCGGGTGATGGTCACTGCAGTCTTGGGCGGCCGGGAAATCCGATGCAAGAAAAATGTTATCCGGCTTGAGAACAATAAGGGAGAAGCTGTCTGTGAGGGGACAACTGATCCCTCGGCAAGTCCTTATGTTGCGCCGCTGCAGATTTATCTCGATTATGGCTATACACAAACGCTTTCGAAGCAGTTCGCGGTAGAGAGAATTAGATAAGCCCGCGTCTAGGTTGCATTGAAAAGTTCCCCCGTTATCGGCCATCGGTTCGTATGGGGCTTCTTCAGGTAATAGCAAAAATTCCTCTTGGAATCCCCTTTTTGCAGGCATGGGAAAAAGCTGATACCCACATAATTGATGGCTACATAGAACTTTTCAATGCTGACCCTCGCAAAGTTTATATAGTCTGTTTTTATAAAGAATAAGACGATGCTACAAAAAAGGGGAGTGGCGTGTATATTTCTGCTTCTCGTCATGCTCCTCGCAGGCTGCAGTAGGTCTGCAGGGGAGGTTGAAGAAAAGGTTTACATTGGCACCCGTGGTGTAGCAATGCGATTCCTACCAGACGTGCCACCCGCAAAGACATTCGCAGGCACGGGGCAACGGTACGACTTGGCCATCGAGCTCGCCAATAAAGGCACATTTCCGCTCCGTGGGAGATTATTCTTGTCAGGCTTTGACCCAAATATTGTGAACTTCCCACCTTTTGTGGATATTCCTACCCAGCAGTGCGGTTTTGCCGAGATATTCCCCAAATCTCGGAGCACGCCTGATGGGGGCATTTGCGTTGAAGAGTTCCAGGCACAACTCGATATGCGCTCTGTCGCTGATATTTACGATGCGCCATTACTTGCCACGCTCATTTACCCGTATGTGACTGATGCCAATATCGTCCTGTGCGTTGACCCGGATATTTATCGTGCACGTGTCACAAAAAAAGCATGCACCATGACACCGGTAAGCGCCAGCGGCGGCCAGGGAGCACCCGTTGCAGTGACGCGTGTTGAGCCCACATCAGTCGGCGACGGAAAAGTAATGTTCCGCATCACTGTCGCGAACGTGGGGAGTGGCGAAATTGTGGACTATAACAAGAGGCCCAGCGAACTGAGGCCGACGGACTTCAACAATGTCTATTACAAGGTTGGCACACCTGCTGGCCGCGGACGTATTTCACGCATCCGCATTGGAGGCGGTGGAATGGGTATAAATATTCCGCTCGGACGGGCATTTGATGTCTATTACTCTGGAGGCAGTTTCGGCTTCAATTTCAATCCGACCGGGAATTACCAATATGATGAGGGCACAGTAAAACTCTATAATGGCAAGGCAACTATCACCACAATCATTGACTATTCCGATGTTGAGAGTGCATTTAACACCCCTTTGCAGATTTCACTGGCTTATGGCTATATGGAGCAGATGCAACGGTCCCTCCGCATAGTGAATATTGAGAACTTTGGCGGGTTTGAGCAACGGGGTGGGTTCAATATTATCTATGACCGCAGCGGGCAGCGGATTGAGCTGGATAGCAATGGCCGCATCCGCTACAGGGACCCGAATTTTGACATCCAGCTCGGGAATATCATCCGGAATATCTAACGAAAGGAATAAAAAGGCTGAAAGCATTGGAAAAAAGGAGGTCGACGATGAAAATCCATATCATTCTCTGTATCACTATTATGTCATTGCTTGTGCTGGCGAGCGGCTGCAAAAAGCAGGAAACCGGCAGGCCCTTGATTGAACCATTCATCGGTGGCAAAGAAGGGCTGCGTATGGGTTGGGTTGATGGTCTGCCGCCAGAGACTATTCTTGATGAGGGAAAGATGCGCTTTGGCATCGGTGTACAATTGGCGAATGTCGGTGAAGAATATCTTGGACAAGGTGCGGGTTATGTGGAAGTGATTGGTATCAATCCCAAGGATTTCAACAAGCGTGACCAGAATGATTTGCGTAAATTCTTTTTGGTGCCGATGCGTGAGGCAAAGCGCAATATAGACGGGACAGTCATTGCAGGTGGCCAAAGCGTTGTTGACTTTTCCGATCTCAAGTACATTCCCGATCTGAAGGGCAATACTGAAGTAAAAGTCCGCGCAAATCTGTGTTACGATTACCGCACCAAGACAAGCACAAAAATCTGTGCCAAGCGCGAGCTCATTGAAGTCGGCAAGGCAAAGATATGTGATGTCGCGGGGACTAAGGACCCGAAGAATTCAGGAGGGACGGTACACATCACAGCAGTCAGGGAATCTCCTCTCGGTGAAGGAAAGATACAGGTGCTTTTTGAGGTTGAGCATGTGGGTGACAAGAACAACATCGTCTTTAAGCGGGGAACGGAATGTGATGATTCTATAGCAAACCCGAACCGTAATGTGGTCTATGCACGCATCACGTCTGAGGTGTATGGCAAGAAAGCAGACTGCGTCGGCTTTGATGACCCAGATCAGGATAATCAGGGTGGCTATTTCACACTCTATGGTGGGCAGAAGAGAGCAATCACCTGCACATATGATATCAATGATATTGGCAGTGCTGTCTTTGAGCCACTGTTCACAGTTGATTTGTTCTACCGCTATTATCAGTACATTGAGAAATCAATTCTCATTAGAGATGTAACGGGTTAATTAGCTATAAGGAAAGGAGCATCTATTCCTGATAGTAGCCAGAGTTCCCTAATGCAAGGGCTATCTCAGCTTTCTTGAGTTCCTTGCCGAGATAAGCAATGTGCTGTTTCTCAGTGAACCATTGTACATTGTGTTGTCTTTCATAGTCGAAGATTGCATGATAGATGTCCTGTGGCCTTTTGCCTTTGAAGACCTTCAGGATTTCATGCTGGTAATTGCAAACTGCGACCTGGATTTCATAGAATTCAAAATCGACCTTGATGAGGACATAGCAGCTATTATCGTTCTTATGGTCCTTATAGTCATCGTATTGCTTGCATTCGATGACTTCGAAATCCTTGTGAAGGGACTTGTCCTTTACCCAGCGTGGTCGTTCTGTCATGGTTGCCTCCGTTGATGTGATGATTATAAAGTCTTCGTGTCCAAGGTCTCATTGAAAAGTTCCTCCGCTTGCGCTCCGTGGCCATCGGTTCGCATGTGCTTTTGCCTGTTAATGGCAAAAATTCCTCTTGGAATCCCCTTTTTGCTTGCAAGAGAAGGAAGCCAATGCTCACATAATTGATGGCCATCATGAACTTTTCAATGCGACCGTGCCCAACAGTGTGATGGACGCAAGCAATGCCTCCAGTTGTACATACTCGTCACTGCCTTCGACCAGCCGGAATTCCGCATCCCCGCATTTCTCGATAAGCTGTATTTTGGTGCGCCCATCCAACTCTGTGTTCCAGACTTCTTTCTGGATCTGTTTGATGACGTCTATCCCTGAGAGGCCATATGAGAGCATCATGTCCAGAAGCTTGTCCCGGGCAGCAAGAAACTTATTCTGCAGGGCAAGAGAGACTATCTCTTTTATCTCAGCTGGCCGTGCCTGTGCAGCCATTGCATACACTGCCTGCTCCGTTATCGTTGTACTCAGTGATGCACAGCTTTGCATGATATTGACAATCTGCCGGCAATCCCCATCACTGGTTTCAAACAACGCAGCAAGGGCTTTCTCTTCTATGACAAGTCCTTCCTCTTTTGCAATGCGTTCCACGAGGACGTGCATATCCTGCCTTGTCAAAGATTTAAATCGGAAAACGGCACATCGGCTCATAATCGGTTCGATAATCTTGGAGGAATAATTACAGCTAAGGACAAAACGACAGGTCCTCGTGTAATTCTCCATCGTACGACGCAATGCTTGCTGTGCTTCCTTTGTCAGTGCATCGCATTCGTCAAGAAAAATAATCTTGAACGGATCATTCCCCAATGCCTTTGTCCGTGCAAAGTCCTTTACCTTGATGCGGACAACATCAATGCCCCGTTCATCAGATGCATTCAGTTCGAGAAAATTGCTTTTCCAGTTCTCCCCGAAAAGACTCCGGGCAATAATGAGTGCGAGGGTGCTCTTCCCCACACCAGCTGGCCCTGCAAAAAGCAGGTGAGGCATATTCTTCTGTTCAACAAATGCAGTCACCCGCTGCAGAATGTCCTTCTGGCCAATAACGTCCGCAAATGTTTTCGGGCGATACTTCTCTGTCCAGATGGTCGTCATGCTGCAAGACGAGCAGCAGTCTGTTTATATACGTTTCGGGATTGGAGACTTCATCCAAAAAATCCGCTTCGCTCCGGGTTGGCATAGGTTCGGCTCATCCTATAAACCACACTGATCGGCACCTTCCCGTATGGAGCGACCCCTTTCGCTTGTCCATGTTACCCATTCTTTAGCCTCACAAAAATGATGCCAACCACTTTTTGGATGAAGCTGGGATTGAAAAACTCGATGCACAAAGATATAAGTACAAAAGTCATTAGGGTCTGGGTGATAACCAGATGACTGCGTGGTTCCGGAGAGAGTTTGTTGAGACGACATGCACCAAATCCGGGAAACCCTACACTGCACCAAAGGGCGAGGAAAAAATCCCACCTCACTTTTGTAGGGGGTGTTATGTGCTTTGAAAATAGCCAGGCAACAGGAAGCTGAACGGAAAGTGAAAGAACAGCGTAAAAAACGCTGAGTTTTTTTTTAAAAACTCAAAAAATAAGAAAACTAAATAATATCCTCTTCAGCGATGACGACAAAGTCGCCTACTGCGATGACTGAGCTAAATGGAACCAGCAATTCACCGTCTGCGTTCTTCTCGAGCTCGAGTTTTTCTGAGTAAGGCGTCGGATTAATCAGGACAACATGAATCAGTTCGCCTGATTTCGTCTCAAAGATGATGTCCCCCACTTCACCATACCGCTTGCCTGCTTTGCTCACGACAGTCTTGCCTATCAATTCTTTTGAATTCTTCTTTTCTTCTTCTGGCACAATAATCCCCTCACAAATGATGATTTGTTCAATATGGTGGAAAATATTTAAGCTTTTTGTTTTGCGCCAACCGTGATCTTCGGACCCGGCGCAGCAAGCACATACCAATTAATGGGCTTATCATATTTCCATGCAGCCAGGAATGTGCCTGGAGAAAGCCAATGGCGTTGTGGGCAATACGGGTCGCGGATATAGAGACGGCCTTTACCGTATCCGTACAGGACAGAGAAATGACCATCCCCGTCAGGGAGTCTCCAGTCAACAATTGCCGGATATCCGTGGTGGATGGCATCCACAATGTCGTGTAACGTCCCCTTGCTGTGGGCCCGATAACAAAAATCATACGCTTTCAGTGCATCAAGCATGCCATCGCGGTCTGTCCCTTTTGCGTCTGTATGCGCAAAATGTCGAATTTCCCGTTCCGGAATTTTCAAGCCATAATATGCAAAAACAGTCCGCAATGATGCTGCACCGCAACTGTATGGTTTTTCCTGCCTGAAGTGGGGGACTGATAATTTCACGACTTCCCCAGCAATGAGCGTTTCCAGATTCCTCATAGAGGCAGATACGTTTTTCCTGTCATGAATAAAGGGATTCTTTCCCTGCTTGCAATCATGAACCACTTATACTGGCCACCATCATGCCAGAGAGGCAGGAGGCGTCTCGTTGGAATAATCTTCCTTTGTGGTCGATAAGGATCATGCATCAAAAATGCAGCCTTCAGGTACCCAAAAAGAACAGAATAATGGCCATCTTGGGTATCAGGCTCTTGCCAGTTGATAATGACAGGATACCCTTTATTGATAAAACGCTTGACATCCCGTGGTGCTGCATTCTGCCGCACAAAACAATGATAACCTAGTGTGCGTGCTGCACGAATCATCTTTTCATGGTTCGTCCCTTCGAGAGGAGATGTTTGTGCATACTTCCGTAGACGTCGTTCACCGTAGTATTCACCATTATAGTGTAATACCATCTTGAGCACAGCCGGCCCACATGTGAATTCCGTTTCCTGCCCATAATAAGGGACTGGAATGACAACAGGCTTTGCACGTGTCACCAAAAGAGACTTACCCCATTTTCCGGACACGGCTGATGGCATGCCACATGAGAGGATTGTCGTCTTTAAGTAGTTTCCGGAAAAAGCAAAACCTTTATAAACAACCACAAGTTAACTATGGTTAATTAACCATGGTTAAGAGGGATGTGCGCATGAAAACTCAAAAACTGGTCTATCCGCAAGAAGTCGAAGTGCTCTACATGCTTCCTGCCATCAGGCGGGAGTTTGCGCATTATTTCAAGTCAATCGGGCTTGAGCAAAAAGAGATTGCCCGGCTGCTCAAGGTCTCGGAGCCTTCAGTCAGTCATTATCTGAAAGCAAAGCGTGCGACACAGGTCACGTTCTCTGACAAAGATAAGGGAGAAATTGCCAAAAGTGCTGAAAATCTACGCCAGAACAAATCACTCGTTGATGAGACCGCCCGGCTGCTGTACCTTCTCAAGGAAAGCAGAGTGACGTGTAAAGTGTGCATTGGTGTCACCGATACACCGAAGGATTGCAATGCCTGTTTCCATGACCACCGACAAGCAGCGTAAGAAGAAAGACCCGATGGAAGCCATTATCGAACAGCTGGAAGAGTATGATGAAGGGACGCCACCGCGAACCAATATCTACGGAACTTGGGGGGAGTAAGATGCTGCGCCTAGACAATGTTCATATCTCTGTACAGGGAAAATCCATCCTCAATGGCATCTCTCTCACGGTGAACCCTGGGGAAATTCATGTTATTATGGGTCCGAACGGCTCAGGGAAGAGCACGCTGGCGTATGCGCTTGCGGGTCATCCTCATTATGTGGCAGATAAAGGAACAATGGTGTTTCATGGCAAAGACCTTCTGGCTATGACGCCTGCTCAACGGTCTGCCGAAGGCCTGTTCCTTGCATTCCAATACCCTGTTGAGGTACCAGGAGTTACCCTCAGGCATTTTCTCTACACTATCCTCAAGCAGAAGAAGGGGGATCTGACGCCTCTGGGGTTCCGTGAGTTGCTCCAGAAACAACTGGCTGCATTACAGTACGAAACACAGTTCCTTGACCGACAGCTGAATGTCGGCTTTTCAGGCGGCGAAAAGAAACGTGCTGAGGTGCTCCAGCTGATGATGGTGCAGCCATCCTGTGCCATCCTTGATGAAACTGATTCCGGGCTGGATATTGATTCGTTGAAAGTGGTTGCCGGAGCAATTACCTCGCTACGCAGCAAGACATTTAGCGCTCTCATCATCACGCACCATCCACCCTTATTGTCCTTCCTGAAGCCCGACGTCGTCCATATCATGAGTAACGGAAAAATTGTTGCATCAGGAGACATGCAGCTTGCGCATGAGGTTGAGCGTGATGGCTACAAGAAATGGGTGATGGGCAATGAGTGATTTGCAGTTGCTGAATAAAGACTATGAAGAGAAATACGGTTTTCGGGACCCAGAACAGTATGTCACCCGCACACAAAAAGGGCTGTCACGTGACATGGTCCTTGAAATGTGCAGGATGAAGCAAGAGCCTCAATGGGTCATTGACATCAGATTAAAGGCTTTGGAAATCTTCCTCAAAAAGCCAATGCCGAATTGGGGAGGAGACCTGAACGAAATAGACTTCGGGAAGATTACCTATTATATCAAGCCATCAGACAAGATGGGGCATAAATGGGATGAGGTGCCAGAGAATATCAGAAAAACCTTTGAGCGGCTCGGCATACCAGAAGCAGAAAAGAAATTCCTTGGCGGGGTCGGAGCGCAATATGAATCAGAGTCCGTCTATCACAAGCTGCGTGAAGACCTTGCTGCTCAAGGTGTCATTTTCACCGACATGAGTGAAGCAGTCAAGAAATATCCAGAGCTTGTCAAAAAATATTTCGGGAAAATTGTGCCCATTGGCGACAACAAGTTTGCTGCCCTGAATACCGCGGTCTGGAGTGGGGGAAGTTTCATCTATGTGCCGAAAGGTGTCAAGGTTATAGTGCCGTTGCAGGCATATTTCCGCATCAATGCACAGAACGTCGGCCAGTTTGAACGAACGCTTATTATCGCAGATGAGGGTGCGGAAGTGAACTATATTGAGGGGTGCACCGCGCCCAGCTACTCAACTGACTCACTGCACGCTGCAGTCGTCGAAGTGATTGCTGAGAAAAACGCCAAAATACGCTATACGACGATTCAGAACTGGTCCAACAACGTCTATAACCTCGTCACTAAGCGCGCCTTTGCATATGAAAATGCTGTCATTGAATGGATTGACGGAAATCTGGGCAGCAAGCTCACTATGAAATACCCAAGTGTGTATCTCATGGGACCCCATGCCAAGGCAGACATCCTTAGTGTTGCGTATGCTGGCCGTGGTCAGCATCAGGATGCTGGGGGTAAGGCAGTGCACCTTGCATCGGATACAATGTCCCGTATTGTCTCAAAGTCCATCAGTAAAGATGGGGGGAGAAGCAGTTACCGTGGTCTGGTCCGCATTGCCCATGGTGCGACGGGGACAACGTCAACAGTTAGGTGCGATGCGCTGCTGCTTGATGTGGATTCCCGTTCCGATACATACCCGACCATGCAGATTGAGGAGCAAGACGCCACAATAGGCCATGAGGCGTATGTCGGCAGAGTCGGCGAAGAGCAATTGTTCTATCTTATGTCACGTGGCCTGTCTGAACAGGAAGCCATGGCCATGATTGTGCTGGGTTTTATTGCAGAATTTACTAAGGAGCTTCCCATGGAATATGCCATTGAGCTGAACAAGCTCATCAGGATGGATATGGAGGGGTCTGTGGGATGAGTTCTGGGACACTAGTTATCCATCAAAAGGTCGATGGCCCTGCATACGCCATCCCAGAAGAACTTGCTGCTGCAGGAGTCACTCTCATAAACACTGATGCTGGGTTTACGCTGACTCTTCCAAAAAGCGTTGCAGCACAAGTTGTTGTCCAGTCCACTTATGGCAGGAATACAATTATCGTAGAAGAAGGAAGCACCCTCACCTTGACATACGAATGCTCGGGGACAGGCACATTATCCCTTACAGCCAAGGACAACGCTCAAATCATCTTGAAACACATCATGCTGAAGACGAGTGACCTCACTGAAGAGATTACCCTTGGTTCATATGCATACCTCACGCGGGCTGCTGCGCAATTACGGGGGCGACTCATGGCGACCATAACTCTAGAAGGTGAACATGGCACTGTCGATGATAAGGAGCTCTTCTTCGGGAGCGGACAGCAAACATCGACATTGAACACGACAATCATCCACAAGGCAAGCCATACGACATCAACTATTCTAGTCAAGGGTGTGGCAAAAGACAATGCGCAGTGCTTTGCAAACGGATTAGTTCGCATTGAAAAGGACACAAGGAATGTTTCGTCACATCTGGCAGAACATGTGCTGCTCCTTGATAAGGGAGCGCATGCAGTAGCCATTCCTAATATGGAGATTGAATCACAGGATGTGCAGGCACGGCATGCTGCATCTGTTGCGCATCTGGATGAAAATCAATTGTTCTATGCAATGACCCGTGGTATTCCCGATAAGGATGCACGAAGGATGATTGTCGAAGGATTTCTTGCTCCGGTCAATGAGGTAAACCTCGATTTGTCGCTGCTGTGGAGGGACCATGACGCATCATGATTTCCCGCTCCTGCAAGGAACAATCAATGGGAAAAAAATTGTGTACCTTGATAGTGCCGCAACCACCCAGAAACCGCAAATCGTCCTCAAGGGGATCACTGACTTTTACACCACAGCCAATGCCAATGTCCACCGTGGACTGCATACGCTCTCTGCCCGGGCAACGGCACAGTATGAAGCCGCACGCCAGAAAATTGCCCGGTTTATTGGTGCAAACGACAAAGAGGTTATCTTTGTCCGGAACACCACAGAAGGGATTAACCTCGTCGCCCATGCCTTTGCAAAATCACGACTAAAGAAAGGAGACATCATTGTTTCAACAGTCATGGAACATCACAGCAACATCGTGCCATGGCAGCTCATTGCGCAGGAAACCGGTGCAAACTTGTGCTTCATCCCCATCACTGAAGAGGGATTGCTTGACATGCAGATGGCAATGGAATTACTGGAAAAGAAACCAGTACTCCTTGCAATCACTCACGTGTCAAATGTTCTTGGTACCATCAACCCGGCCAAGGAATTGATACGCCTTGCACATGCTCATGGCACCTTTGTTCTTGTTGATGCTGCACAGAGCGTCCCCCATCTGCCGGTTAATGTGCATGACCTTGATTGTGATTTCCTTGCCTTTTCCGGACACAAGATGCTTGGACCAACGGGTATCGGTGTCCTATTCGGGAAACAAACACTGCTTGACAGGATGCATCCATTTCTTGGTGGCGGCGACATGATAAAAGAGGTTCACCTTGACAAAAGCACATGGAATGAGCTGCCATGGAAATTCGAGGCAGGGACACCGGATATCGCTGGTGCCATTGGGTTGGGGATTGCTGTCGATTATCTTATGACCAAAGGCATGGACAATGTCTTCCGGCATGAGCAGGAATTGCTTGCGTATGCACTGCAAAAAATGAAAGGTGTCAAGGATGTCATTATCTATGGGCCGGGCGATGCGACGAAGAGGTCCGGCGTTATTTCATTCAATCTGGCAGATATTCATCCTCATGATCTGACGACGGTTATGGATGAAGAGGGTGTCATGATCCGCTCAGGCCATCATTGCGCACAGCCGCTCATGGGTGCGCTTGGTGTCACTGCAACAGCCCGCATCAGCATATCGGTGTATACAACAAAGGAGGACATCGATACCTTTATTACTGCCCTTGAAAAAGCACAGAAGGTCTTCAGACTATGAACGCAGAAGCAATGTACGCAGAAACGATCATGGACCACTACCGTCATCCGCATCACTACGGTGCGCTCCCGGTAGCCAATGCTCATGCCCATGATGTCAATACATCCTGCGGTGATGAGATAGGGATACAGATGGAGATAAAAGATGGGAGAATCGCAGACATCCGTTTCAACGGGAAAGGATGTGCAATCTCTCAGGCAGCCACATCATTGCTGACCGATTTCGTCATTGGGAAACCGTTGGATGAAGCGGCGCGCCTGCAAAAGGATGATGTTCTTGAGTTATTGGGTATTGAATTGTCTCCCATGAGGCTGAAATGTGCCTTGCTGGGCTTCAAGGTGTTCAAGCTTGCTGCGTATGGCTATCTGGGTAGTGGTGAGTACAATGATTAACAAAGAAACAGTCATCGAAACGCTCAAGAAGGTGCTCGACCCAGAAATCTTAATGGATGTGTGGACGCTGGGGCTGGTGTATGGTATTGACATCACTGAAGGGGATGTGAGCATCACCATGACGCTCACGTCGCCGATGTGTCCGTATGGGCCGCAGCTGCTGGCAGAAGTGGAACAGAACGTGCGGATGCTGCAAGGCGTGACGAATGTTGCTGTTCATTTGACGTTCGAGCCAGCGTGGGAGCCCAGCGCAGATCTCAAGATGCAATTAGGATTAATCTAGGAAGGTGAGAGTATGGCATACGAAATAAAACCATTAAAGTATAAGTCATTGGCTGGGTTGTCTGAGAAACAATTGTCCGAGCACCATGATGTCCTCTATGCGGGCTATGTCAAAAAAGTCAATGAAATCCGCGAGAAGCTCAGTAAGGCAGACCTTGCCACCGCAAATGGCACCTATAGTGACCTACGAGAATTGAAAGTAGAAGAGACGTTCGCTGTCAATGGCGTCAAGCTCCATGAAGGCTATTTCGATATCATGGGTGGGGATGGCAAGCCTAATGGTCCTATTCTCAAATGGATTGAAGCAGACTTTGGGTCTTTTGAGAAATGGACAGAGGAATTCAAAGCACTCGGCCTCTGCGCACGCGGCTGGGTCGTGCTCGCTTTTGATTTGTATGATGGTAAGTTGCATAATTACGTCTGTGACACCCATAACCAAGGTGGAATCTGGGGTGCAGTGCCATTACTCATACTGGATGTCTATGAGCACGCCTATTTTGTGGATTATGCAACTGCGCGCAAGAAGTATACAGAAGCATTCATGGCAGCAATCGACTGGAAAGCTGTGAACGCTGTTATCCAATCCAACAAGTTACAAGAACGGAGGTAAGACTATGATTACACGAACAATGACTATTGGAGAAGTGGTTGAACAACACCCGGAAGTGGTCGGGACATTGCAGGATGTTGGCATTCACTGTGTCGGCTGTGGGGCATCCGTGTTTGAGACCTTGGAAGAGGGTCTCATGGGCCATGGTATGTCCAGTGAAGAAGTCGACGCAGTCATCGAGAAGCTCAATGCTGTGAAAGCTGAAAAGCCTAATGTCCACTTTGGGAAATCGCATGATGCGACGCTCGTGCTGACGGACAAGGCAGCCGAAAAACTGAAGCAGCTTATCAGTGAGCAGGGCGCTGTCGGATTACGCATCCAGGTTGTCCCGGGCGGATGTTCCGGTTATCAGTATGCTTTTGACTTTGAAGAGAAACCACAGCAGGATGATGTGATCGTCAAGCAGAAGGACATCACCGTCTTTGTTGACCCGGAAAGCATGAGCATGCTTGCGGGTGCCACTGTTGATTTCCTCGATGGGCTGCATGGGACTGGCTTTAAGATAACCAATCCAAATGCAAGCCATAGCTGCGGCTGCGGAAAAAGCTTCGGATGATAGAATTAGAGAGAAAAATTGCGGAGCTGGAGAAAGAAGAACAGGACATTTGCTCCGAGATACTTGATCCTCTGGGGATAAAGACATCCATTAAGCCTGAATGGAGAGCAGGATTGGCATACTTGGCTGGTTCGTTAGTGTCATTTGCCAGTCTTTCTTTACTACCGTTTTATTGTCTGGTACAGAGACCGATGTTTGTGATGAACCCTTCTCTCTTGTTGGGCAAACCCGTAAAGAATTGTGTTGGCCTTGCGTTCAATTATAGTGAAGCGTATGATGCAACAAAAAAGTGCGTGACGAGACGGGCTTCTCCACAATGCTTTGATAATCTATTTATGGATTTTCCCCGTGGTCCCTTCTATCAGATAACCTCAGGGTATCGTACACGAGTGACGCCTCTGCACGACTTCGCTGGCTATGACCTGCTTGAGGAGGAAAAGGACATTGATGACCAGTATCGTGGCTTCCGTCACTGCACAGGGTACAATTGCTATCTTCCTGTGCAGCAAGCTCTTTTGCAGCAACTCCACGAGAATTGGCAGAAACAGCTTACGGTTCGAACTTGATGGTCACAATATCTCCGTCTTTGGCTGAATAGTCTTTATAAATAGTACTTGGCTCGTGATTGACCCACATCTTGACCATGCCCGGTTGTCCATTGCACAGGTCCCCATTTTTCTTGTCAAAGAATTCTTTGTCCGAGAACGTGACGCCGACAGCATGCATGAAACGGCCAAGGGTGACATCAGCAGGATTGGAGACATACCCTTCGACGTGCATCACATTGTCATCGTGCGTGTGGAGAAGAGGCAACCCGCGATGATGTGCTCCCTCTCCAATCCGCGGGAGGTCTATTTTCGTCCCGCAGACTTCCATCTCGAGCTGCGTATGCCAATGAACGTCGCCGCCCCGAAAGGTTGGGGCATTAGCATAGTAGGAATAGGACCAATAGCCAAATCCACCAATCAGGAGGAGAAAAATTGCCCACGAACGGATGACTTTATTCCGTTGCTCACGCAACCGCTTTTCAGCTGCTTCCGCCAGCATTTTCTCATGGTGCTCACGTTCGAGCTTCGGGTCGTGTGTATCCATTCATGCTGAGGCAGCAAGTCCTAATTATAAAGGTTACGGAGACGCGGCGAGCATTGCAGTCAACCGTTCAGCTATCTCAAAACGTTGTCGCTTGGGTAGCCTGCTGCGGTTTACTGCGTCGAGGAACATATATCCATAAGTTGCCAGTGACTTACCCCTCTGCAGCGTGCAGCTCCAGTCGTGGGTGTATGGGTCAATAAACGATGGTGCTGCACCATGTAGTTTCGTGGCGATTGCCGCCAGTCCGCGGATTGTCGCTGGACCAATGCCGCGCGATGCAAGCAGGTCATCGAATGTCCGCGGTTTCCGTTCTTTTGCCGTGACAAGGTAGTCGGGAAAAAAACGCTTGGGAAGCGGGAGCCGTGGAAATGGCACTGGTGCGATGCGCAATGACCGTTGTCCTGCCTTGATGCGAGCAAGCTGACTGTTTAGCTTGCTGACGGGTTGCTGTGCAAGTTCAGTGATAATCCGGCGCGTCTCAGCGGACTGTGGGGATGTCACATCAATCACTTCTGGTTGTGCACCGCCGATAATGCCACGATGTGGCACGTCAGTGCAGAAAATGGGCTTATCGAACGTGCGCGGTTTCCAGTGATAACGGCGTGCATCATGGATAAAGAGTTTCTGGTTGATAATCACGTAGGAAGCCTTGTCAAAGGCAATATATTGGGCAGCGAGCTGCCCCTTGCCTTCCTGAATTGCGCACACATCTACCTTTGCAGCTGCCTGAAGGGCTGCCACTAACGTTTCGTGCGACACACTAAGCACCTTTGCTTTTTTCTGCAGTTCTGCTTCTGTTGCCTTTGCTGCACTCACTTTTCCGCCAGTAAGAAAGACTCCTTGGGGCATCGCCTTCTTGAGCACGTCAAGAGTTATTGCCGTATGCCCTGATGTCGTCCAATCGAGCCCCAGCACTGCAGCAAACACAGAAACAAAGGGTGGGTCTGCAAAGGCATCGAGAATCTGTGCTGGATCAAGTTCCATGACTAGTGCACTTGCCACAGCGACCATGTCCCGTAAGGAATTCATCCAGAAGCAGGTAATGCCTGTGATGATATAAATGTGCCCATAACGCTTCATCCCAAAACTCGCATTCGCTTGGGGTAGCAGCTTTCAAAGTCGCATTGCTTAGTTGTAGGCTGACCTTTCCATAAGCACAGTCGGATGCGTCCTCGGTGGTTGGCTTCGCTCTGCTCGCCAATGAATTCCCGTTGTCAGCTCCTTCGCAGGCCAGAATTGACTTTGACCAGAAACTGTTACCCTCATTTTGGATGAAGCCCGAAGCCCATAAACTATTAAAAAGAGTGACTGTTTCATGCCCCTTATGGGACTTAGAGATAAGATTGAGAAAGCACTTTTTGTTGTCGGGGTAGCAGGTGCAGTCTATCGGCTCGGAGAAGCTACCCTCGATGCAAAGGACACTGCACAGGAATTGTGGTCGGCACAGGCAACATTCTCCCGCATTAAGCAGGAACATGACTGCTGGCTGTCGCTGTGTAAACTAGTGGGCACAGGCGATGTAGAGAAAATAACAACAGTCCTCGAACAGACCAGCCGGCCTGAAAAAGAAACCCTGCTGGACAAGATTGCGCAGTACGAAATCAACAAGGAAGAGTTAGCGCACTCTATCCGCAGCACCTACGTAAAAGTCCTGCTGGAGTATGATGCTGGCAAGGAAGCGTGGGCAAAGATACAGCAGAAATATCAGGGACATTCACTTCCTGTGGCTACCCTTAAAACTTTCTTCTCGTCATTCACGTCGGGAAGCAATCCTTACAAGTAGATTTCACCAGACAGACACAAGGATATATGTGTTTATGGAGATCCACAAAAGGTCTTCTGCAACTTCCCACCAGGATAATGGAATCTTAAAAGACGTGCCAAAGCAGCCGCAGTTGTCCATTTTCTTCTTTTTCACCAAGCCAACGACCAGGAAGGCGACTGCATTCAACAGGATGATTTCTGCAACGAGGCTCGGATAGAATTTCTGCGGCATGACTAGAAGCGCTAGACCTGTACCAGTTTCAACAAACGGCAGCGCATAGGCCGCCGGCGTCAAAAGCCATCTCGGCAGAATACCATAAAATGCAACAATCCTGCGGAACCCCTTAAGGTCAGTCATCTTCAGGATGCCACTGGCTGTCAACAAAAGCCCGACAATATAACTAGCGACCGTCACCATCAATCGTCACCTCAGGTCCTTCATACCCGCAATCAAAGCAGATGAGCTGCCCGTCTTCATCAATCAGAATATCAACTGCACAGGACTTGCATCGTGGACAGTGGCGGGCATGATCTGTTGCAGTATGAACCATTCTCCATTCCAAGATGTGTTTATATTTAAAAATAACCCTGCTGCAGTTCTGTTTATGCGCCAGTCATCGACGTGGTTTGACTGGGCGTTGCGGCCATTCATGTCCACATGACAGACAGATAAAGACACCCTCATCAGGGACTGCATCAATATGGCCAGAGGCGCATTTCGGGCATTTCATCTGACATACCTCAAAGACCATAGTGCAAGGAGATGCGACAGCGCTGCGCAGACAATCAAAGCACGCAAACCGAGTAATGGCAATAGCGCCCCGCCCAAAACAGGCGAGACGACATTTCCTGCAAAGTTGACAATGCTCGTTGCCAGCGCAAATGTTGTCGCTTCAGCACCGGGCGAGCAATTCTTCGCCAAAAGACTCATGCAGGCAATTAGGGACACATAGCCGACAAACCCATTGACGAGATAGATGACGCTTGCGCTGGCAGGACCGATGACAAGCAAATAGACCATCGTGAGCAGAAGATTGCCTGTAACGAGCAGAGTCAGCATTGGCCGTACAGGATATCTATCACCAAAACGTGCATAAGCCATTGCACCAACAAGTCCGCCAAAACTTGCGAGGCTTGTCAAGCTACCCAAGAGGACTGGTGAAAAGCCCAATTGCTCATTGAGGAAAAAGAAAAATGGACTGCCGAAAGAGGGCGTCGCAAAAAACAGGAAAAGGAACAGGATGACTAGCCATATTTTCCTTGTAATATATGGTGCAGTAGAAAAGATGATGCGCTTTGGTTTAGGCTCCGTGACAAGGGCAATGATAGGGAGGAGCAGCAACGGAAAAATGGCCGTGAGCTGGAACAAGTGACGATAGGAAAGATAGCCCAGCAAATATCCTCCGGAATACCCGGCGATGATAGCGCCGAGGCTCCGGGAACCCCAGCAGAGGGCCTGGATAAATCCCCTGTTCTTGTCTGTTGATTTCTGGACAGCCAAGCCATCAGCGACGACATCAAGTGATGCGATTCCGATATCAACAAGCAGCTGGGCAGCGAGAAAGCCGACCAACGTGCTGACCCACGATGTGGTTATCCATCCTGCAGAGGAGAACACAACGGCAAGCACAAGATATGATTTGCGTCGGCAACCAAAGAGGGGGAAATAATCAGATAACAGGCCATACACCGGTTTGAGCACCCATGGGAGAGCGAGCAGGCCTGAGTAAACAGAGACTTGGGCAATGGATAACCCAAGTTCTTCCTTCATGAAGAGGAGCAGGCCTATGCCGGAAAGTCCAAGGATACCCTCAAGGAAATAGACACATGCAAACAGAAAATAATCACTGGATTTCTGTCCCTCCATAGGGTTATGGTGCTGCTGGCACCCCTTCAGCATTTTTCGCAGAAGCCGTACTTGCCTTCCTTAGCGAGCTTGACAATGAACTGCTCAAGTTTCTTGCCGTGCTTCAGCAGATCCCGTTCCAGTTCAGTATAGAACTTTTCGCAGTCATTATGCTTCGCAACCCGTGCGTCCTTGCGATATTGTTCAAGACGCCACGCCATGCCACGAAGCTTTGCAAGAAGATGTGTTTTGTTGAAGTTGCAGTTATGCATACCTATCACCTTTCGACAAATCAGGGAGAACGGTCTCTTAAAGGTATCGGTTAACTTAATAAACAGAACAGAATCCCACGGAGGGATGTCATTCCTGCAGTTGTTTATTGATTATATCCTGCACATTGATACACACCTTCAAGCCATTATCGCTCAGTATGGCCCATGGACCTATGCACTGCTCTTCCTCATCGTCTTTGCAGAAACGGGATTTATCGTGACCCCTTTCCTGCCCGGCGACAGCTTGCTCTTTGCAGCTGGTGCATTTGCTGCGACAGGTGTGTTACACCCTCTTGGACTTATCGTGCTGCTCGGCATTGCTGCCATCATGGGCGATACCATCAACTATACAGCCGGTTATCGCATTGGTCCACGTGTCTTCAATGAGACAAGGTGGTTTATCAATAAGGAACACTTGCTCAAAACAGAACATTTTTACGAAACCTATGGGTCAAAGACCATTGTCCTAGCACGCTTTGTTCCCATCATTCGTACCTTTGCTCCGTTTATTGCTGGTATTGGAAAGATGGATTATACGCGCTTTCTTACTTATAATGTACTGGGTGGCATTGCATGGGTCTTCCTGTTTGTTGGGGGTGGTTATCTATTTGGTGACCTGCCCATTGTCCGGGAGAACTTCAGCCTTGTTATCCTTGTGATTATTGCCCTATCTATTCTGCCTGCGGCTGTTGAATTTTTCAAGCACTGGTTGTCTCACCGACGGTAGGAATCTTTATATAGTAGTTTTCCCTAGATAGAAAAGGGCATAACAGTTGTTTTCTGGTAAAAAGGAGGTAAATGGTGACGCAAGACATTAGAACATTAGGGGATTATGTTGAGAAGGCACGCAATGATTCCCGCTTGAAACGCACGACACATTCATATATCGCCGATATGTTCCAGCATTACTCCCCTTTGGAGATTTTCCCTAATCTCCGGGCTAACAAAAGGCAGGTTGGACTTGTTTCCCAGTACTTTCTTGGCAGTGCCAACTTCGGCTCGCTTGCAGAGCGGCTTCTCCTCCTGCTCGGACCGCAAGGCGTCGGGAAAACAACACTGTGCAATGACCTCAAACAATCATTGGTTACTTATTGCAAGACTGATCAAGGTCTGGCTTATGCAGTAGCTGGTTGTCCCTTCCACCAGCACCCATTTGATGTCCTTGGTGCTGAAGACCGGGGAAAGCACGGCTTGGTCTGGCATCAGGAAGCCGGCCCCTGCCCGGTTTGTGAAAAAAGTCTCGAGCAATATGGGGGATGGGAGCAGATGCCGGTCACCCGATTTTATTATGGGCCGCGGAGCGGCATTGCTGACCATACTGCTGTTGACCAGCGGCGAGAAGATATCACAGAATTCCTGGGTGATGTCGATTACTCGATGGTGCTGAAAGCGAAGGGGTCAAAATCGAATCCGGAAGCATATGACTGGGCTGGCAAATTCGTCTGGGCTAATAGGGGGATTCTTGATTGGGACGAGATTCTCAAGTCACGCAGGCAGTTGATGACATCACTCCTGATGCTAACGCAAAGTAAAGCCATCGCATATCCCAAATTCCCCAAGCTGCATGCAGACATCGCCATTATCGGCGCAACGAATTATGGTGAATATGACCTTGCGCTCAAGGATAATGTTCTTGAGCCCCTTTTTGGCCGGGCATTTGTTGTCGGCTTCCGCTACATCCTTGATGCCAAGGAGGAAGCAGAGATAACAAAGCTGCGTGCGCGGCAAATGCAGCAGTATAGTAAATTCAAGGATGATAAATCTGTGCTCTGTATCAATGAAGCTGTCTTGCGCGAATATCTTGCGAAACTCATCGTCAACAGTCGCATGCCTGAGGGTGAATCCGGGTTATCGCCAAGGGTGACGTTGGATATTTTTTCAAATGCGTACATGAATGCGACCAGAAAAAACGCGCCATGCATTTCGTTTGACCAGTACAGAGATAGTTATGAATTCGTCCTCTCGTCTGAGCTGCACAAAAACAAGGACCTTGCAGACAAGTTTAGCATTGACTCAAAACTTGCACAACAAGTGACAAAGGAATTCTTCGACCAATTGTGGAAAACAGTGGCAGAGAAAATCTGTGCGACAAGCGATGAATTCAAGCGCATGGGGCAGAACAAATACATTGAATACTTATCTGTCCTTGAGCGCCAAAGCCGAGGAGAAGAATTATCCCAACGGGATAAGGAATTGTCCGCTGCAGTTGCGCATTATCTGAACACTGAATCCCAGAAACAGATTCAGGACCAGGAAGCGTTTGAGCGCATTTTCATTGTCCGGCTCGACGAATACAAAAAACAGCATTATACCCAGATTGAACGGCTTAGGGGACCTATAAACAACATTGTCTCAAGCAATATCAGGACAATTCTGAAGAATTATTCCTACAATGAAGAATTGCATGATAAGGACCGTGTGCTCGTCAATGAGCTCACGAGTGCATTTGGGCAGGCCATTAGCGGCTGCAGGCATTGTGCTGATGGACTCCTGCGTTTCATTGGGGAGAATCTATGAAGATCAATCGCGGCAAACTTGCGCTTGCAGACCATGACGAACTTCTTGAGCACGCAAAAGAGGATTTCGACCACGTCGTGGAAGAGACGAAGATGATCAAAGACGGAAAGGTAACTATCAAGGTCAAGACCCTTAGTTTACCGACACCTACCTATGCAGATGAAGGTGGAGGAATGCTTGTGCAGGGGCCGGGCGGTAAACCAATGGACGTGGGACAGGATCCCGGGCAAGGTGCGGGAGATCATCACTCAGACTATGAACTGCAGAAAATGGACTTTGATGAGTTTGTCCGGGAATATCAAAAATATCTCCTAAAGGATTTGGAACTGCCCCTCATCAAGACAGCCATGAATGGAGATAATCCCAAGGAGGAGCCTGTGCTGGATGACTTTTCGCGAGAAGGGATGCGCTGTGACCTTGACCTTGACATGACCCTTGAACAAGCTTTTGATCGCGCATTTATCAGTCAACAAGAGGTCAGTATTGACCCGCGCATTGATGGGTGGTATTGGAGCGAGCGGCCAACAAAGGAAAAGCAGCACAAATGTCTCGAAATTTACGTCCTTGACGTCTCTGGTTCGGTCAGTGGGTCAACGCTTGCATTGGTCAGGAAAATGATCTTTTGTTTGTATTATTATCTCGACAAGAAATACAGCAGCAATGAGCGGAAATACATTGTGTTTCAGGACACCTCAGAAGAGAAGACCCGTGACGAATTTTTCTCTATAGAGTCAAGGGGGGGGACTCACATCTCGAGCGGGCTGGAGCATGCTTTGGAGATAGCAAAAGGATATGAGAATTATGACAAGTATCTCTTCTTCTTCTCGGATTTTGACAACTCGTCTGGGGATGATGACAAAGCAGCAAAGGCACTCACTGCGCTTGCAGCGTCATTCACGTACATGTGCATGTCTCAGATCTGTGCAGATTCAAGCAAGGATACTTCATTTTCCAAGATAGCACGCAACTATGCGCAGCAGTATCATAACATCGCCTATGCTCAGTTGGACAATGAAAGCAAGATCAGGCGGGCAATCATTGACCTTCTCACCAAACATGAAAACCCTTAGATCCTATGAAGCACAGATCAGGCGTGACGCGCTGGAGCTCGGGTTGTCATTTGACCATGTTATCTTCAGAAAGGCCACTCCTGATGAAATAAATGAGATCGCTGCTTTTGGACTACCAAACCGGTATGTGCACTGGGTCTTTGGCGGACAATACAAGAATCTTGATATGATGGACAAGACCAAACAGATGTACATCCTTGAGCTTGTCCTTAATGCGGTACCTGTGGTGGCAAGCCTGTCAACGAACAACACATTGGTCGAGAACATTACTGTTGTGGCGCATGTCTATGGCCATGCGGACATCTTTCATAACAACAAGGAATACAAGAAAACAGACAAGCAAATGGTCAGCCGGGCTGCTGAACATGTCGAGATGATTGACCGGTTGCGCAAGCGCAAGGGCAGAAAGACCATCGACGATTATCTCACTGCGGCCATGAGCATTGCGAAGGCATCCATGAATACGTTCCAGCATCCTGCCAACAGGAAAAAATCGCTCTTTTACGTGCTGCACGACAAGGCCTCCAAGGAGTTGCATGAGCGACAGCTGTTTGATATTGTCAAAATAGAGTCTGAATATTTCGATGTGGTCTTCCGCACCCAATACCTGAATGAGGGATGGGCACATTTTGTAGAAACTGAGTTACTCAGGAAACACCTTTCTCTTGACGAGTGGGTTGACTACGCCAAATGCTGTACCGCACTGCCAGCACAATATCAGGTTGGCGGTGCGTTGTTTGCATCCATCAAGGAAAAATACGGGTTTGCGAAATGCCTTGAAGTGCGGCAGTACTATGATGACCTTGCCTTTATGCAGGAATTCCTGACACAGGACGTTGTGGACTCGTTGCACATGGGTGTTAAGCAGGGTAAGGAAACTCACCGTGATGTTGACGTGATTCTCAAAGAATTCATTGATCAGAAAAAGACACAGAACATCCCGCAGATTATTGTTGAAGACATCAGTAGATTTGGTGAGCGGCTAACCCTTGCCTATCATGAGAGAGACAGGAAACTGGACACAGAAGGACGTTTGCCGCTGTACCTCAAGCAGGTCCAATTGCTCTGGAAGGATACAGTGCACCTAAACACGTATGACAAGGATGGCAAGCAAAATGGGCTGTTCCAGGTTGACAGCGCCCAAAGATTCCGGAAAGTCTAAAAACCTCTCAAAATAAAGTTACTTGATAAAGCATTCAGTCCTTTAACAAGATTTCTGCCATTGCTGCATAAGCTGGCCGGGAGATAAAGACGCCAAACGTAAAGCCAAAAATTGTCGTAATAGCAAAACCGCGCAACAATCCGGCGCCAGCAAACCACAGTGGTACCATTGCTGCGGTCGTTGTTGCATACGCAGTCATAATGATGAGAATGCCATTCTTCACCCGGCTCTTCCAGTCAACGAATTTTTCCTTGGTACCACCATGGAGTATTTCATCGGTGATGATGACCTGATGATTGAATCCTGTACCGATTGAGATAATGATGCCTGCAATGGCTGCGAGGTCAAGATTCCAGTTTATCAATGCTGCAAAACCAAGGATGAGGATGACCTCAGACAACGAGGTGAATGCAATAGGGATAGTGATAGACCATCGGCGGTACTTCAGATAAACGATAAGCGAAATGGCCAATGCAGCAACCAAACCTGATAGCAGCGCATTGGTCACAAACTCCTTCCCCAACGTCGGGGAGATTGTTTCGAGCGTGACAACATTGAGCTTTACGGGTAGGCTACCTGTCTGTAGGATGGTCTGGAGACGCTTCATATTGGCCAGTGCATTCGTCGTTGCCTCCTGCCGCGTCCGGCCAGTGCCCGAGCCAGAGATTGCGATATCAGTCACTGCCCGACCGCGCAGTTCAGATCCGATATTCAACTCGTCCACAGCAGCAGCATCAAGGAAAAGGATAAGCTGCTCAGTAAGATATTCCTGTCCGCCTTCTGAGGTCACGTCGATGTTCTTTGTGATATCTGCCTGACGCTCTGCCGCAGCAGGCGTCAGCGTAATCGCAAAGCGGAATCTGCAAAGCCACTCCCCGCCGTTTTGTCTGCAGCCTGCTGATGGGTCAATGCCCGCCTGGCTTGCGCTCCGCGCAACGTGCGTAATATCCCGGCCTCCAACAAAAACGCTTTCATTGCCGATGCGCGCCTCAAATTTGCCCTGCTTGCCCAACAAATCAAGCACTTCCTGCTTGGTCGCGCCTGCTATCTCGACCACAACGAATTGTTTCCCTGTCCCACCCAGATAGGTCGGCAAATCCGCAGCTTCAGTGACGACAATATCGCTCAACCCGTAGACGTTCAGCCGCTCTTTAAGACTCTCGACAAGGAAAGACATATTGTCTGGTGATAACGGGTAGGCTGGTTCGAGCAGGACACGTGTCCCACCTTGCAAGTCAAGCCCCTTGCGCAGGTTTGTACTCGGTGCTGCGAAGACTTCTATGCCAAGATCTTCCGGGCCGTGCTCTTCCTTGATCGTTTTATTAACCACAACTTGTTCAATCACGTCACGCGTCTCATTTGTTTCCGGGTCCACGACTGTCCGTGTGACATTGATGAGTTCTGTCTCTGCCAGTATCGCGGTAGTTGTTTTCGGCCTGACAAAAAGAGTATATGTCTTTTCTGATGTCGTAATGCGTGCAGATCTGTTAACCTGTAGTTTCCCGATAAGGTCATAATATGTCTTTTCGTCAGTGACTGGTTTGTTGTCGATGGATAGGATAACTTCGCGTGCCGTGGGCTTCATGGACGGTTTTGGGTTCTCGATGCCCGCAATACTTGCGGTGCTGTTCGTATGGACAGCACGGATGGCGACGCCCCCTTCACCAAACTGTGGGCTGATAGCGACCAGTGCACAGACAAGGAAAAACAGCAGGAGCAGCACGCGCGGCGCCTTGATGATTTTCTTGAGCTTTTCCATTAAAGTTCCCCTTTTTTCTCAAGGTACAACAGCAGGATGCCGACATTCTGTATCCATGTATTGATGATATCAATGATAAGACCGACGAGGATGATAATCATGATTTGTTTTATATCCAATGAAATGATGAACATAATGGACACCAGACACGCTATAATTGTTGTGGCAGTCATCATGAGCCCGGTCTTCATAGCCCTCGTCACCATATCCATGGCGCGTGCTCCCTGCCGACCAAGAACTTTCATTGTCAGCAGAATGTCCGTATCAACAGAATACCCGATGAGCATTAAGAGCGCTGCGATGCCGCTCGTGGACAAGCGCATGTCTGCAATGTTCATGAATGCTACTGTTCCGATAATGTCAGAGAAGGCTGCAAGAACCACAGCAACGCTGGGAACAAATGTCCTGAAGTTAAGGGTCACGACAACTCCCATGAGAATGAACGAGAAAAGGAGTGTCTTCATGGCAGTATTGAAAAAACTCTTGCCGAGCACCGGGCTCCGTATCTTAAGATTCTCATCCAATGTCTCTTTTTTCAGACCGGGGACTGCCCGCAACAATGCACTCTTGAATGATGCAACATTGGCTTCATTGCTGACATCCAAGTCAATCTCTACTTCAATACCACTTTTTGTCCCTGCCTGTGCAAGGATCCTGACATCAATGTCAGCAGCAGGGAAACTCTTCTGGAGTTCTTCTCCGACTGCCTGCTCATCAATGTCCCCTAGCAAGCTCACTGAAATCCCCCCCTTGAGCGAGACGCTTTTTTTGATGAAGTCTCCTGTTGTATACGTCTGCCATGCAATCTGTCCAATAGATAACAGCAGGAGTAGGATGGGAATGACCATCATGGCCTTATAATGGCGAAGATACCAATCCTGAAACGCGGTCTCATTCATGCAAAAACCCTCACGGAACCAGTGCAAGCAGATGGGGTTATTTAAACCTTGCTGGGCGGCTTGGTGAACTATGTCGCCCGTAGTACCAGCGGTAATACTCAATAAATAGCCCTTTCATGGACTGCCACGAGCGTCCGAGAATGCCTTGCTCGTGATACGGAATTGCTGGCGTGAGATACATCATGTTCTGCCTCACGATTTCAATAAGGTCACAGGGCTCACTGTTCCCCATATCCATGGTGGACAGGAGCTCCCGGGTCTTTGCATCAAGGCGCGTGAAGCCAATGCCATCAGCTTCTTTGAGAAATGGACCATGCCATTTTGTTGTCGTAATGAGTATTGACTTTGATGCATGCGCCCCAAAGTCACTAATCTTACCATTATTGATAAACAAGAGCTCTTTGCAGCGAAAGGCCCCACTGCCACAAGTTCCATCATTAATGCAGATGCTTTTCTCAGCATGACATGCCATGAGATCAGCATCGCCGTTATTGATGAGGATACTTTCTTTTGCTGACCACCCGAAAGCATGCACAAAGCTATTATTGACAAAATAACCACCGGTGGCACCAGCAGCACAGTCACGGTGAATAAACCCATTATTAATGAGCATGCCCCCTGAAGCGTGATCGCCAATATGGTCTCCGCTGTCTGCGTCGAGTATCAGCTTGCCAGCTCTTTGACGATACCCCCAGTAATCCACGATGGGTGTCTGGTTAGGAATCACTAGAGTCCTTCCGGGAACAAGCAATGCACTATAGAATAAGCCTGCGTAGCGCAGTTCCATTTTTTCGAAAAACAGTGTCATTGGGAGAAAGTAGGCTATGTCACTTATGCGCCGAGGCAAGAGCCTTTGGAGTGGGGAAAGCTGATGCTGTGCTTCGCGGAAAAGGAGGTCAGAGAGCCTATGTGGATTCGCATCAACCAGTGGCCTGAGCTTGTCTGCCCATCTACGAAATGCTTCAGTGACAAGGTGGACGGGTGCATGGGGGCTATATGCACTTTTCCTGTCTGGGTTGTCCAGTCCATCATACTCAGAAAAGAAATCCTCAATCCTCATAGAAAAATGAGTCTCTTCTCACTTATTAACTTGCCGATTAGAGGAAACTCAACAGCCCTGACAGTACGTGATAGCCATCAAAACCCGGGATGGGCAGCATATTGAACACGAACAAGAAGCCATTAATGTATTGCGTGAAGGCTGCCAGCATCCTGTACTTCCTCGGTAGCCATTTGCGCTGTAACGCAGTACGGCTCCCCAGCCAGAGCACTCCATGCACCAGAGGGCCTGCTAATGCAATAACAATGCTTGCTCCCACAGTCGTTGGGGCATGACTCACATATGCCGGGACAAAGAAGATAAACGGAAATTGGAGCAATTTCAGCAAGAGTCCAAGCAGAAGAAAAGTATATGCTGCATGAAATGTTGCAGGAATGCCGAATGCAAGGGCAGCGAACTTATGGCCTACCTCATGCAAAATAATGGCTGGCGCGACTGCCAAGATAGCAAACATAAAGCGCTTGTAGTCACGGCGTTGCATAGACTCAATGGTAAAAACATCAGGTTGTTCCTGGGGGAATGCATCCTTGAAAATGTAACCCACAATGACAGTCATCAGTACAATGTCAATGAGTTCCTGAATGGAAAAGAGCATACCTGCTTTGAGTCGATGAGTATATATAAATATAACGCAATGCGGAAACTTTATTAAGAATCCTCTAATAGACAGCCATATGCCTACACCGACCTATTATTTTGCGCACGTTATCGGCCATTTTGTGTTCGATGAAAACTTTGGGGTGGTTGATTCTGGAGAGGAAAAGATCAGGAAAAAGTACCCGAACCTCATTGACATCACGGAGCAGAATATCAGCGCGTACAAGCAGGCGCTTGTGGCGTTGAAGAATCCCCATTACCTGCCCTTATTTTATGAGCAGAATAAAGCCGCAGTCCGGCGGGCACTGCGTACGATTGCCAATAATGATAATTATATCATTCAGACCATTGCAAGCATGGATGAGGTCACCAAAGCGCGTGACATGCTCATGCACCGTCTCGGTGAGTGGTGCTCACTCTTTTATCCAGAGATATCGAAAACAAAGGACATTCTCTCACTGGCAGTTACTGTGGATGCAAAAGATGCAGTGCCTATCAGGCAGCTGACTGCGCACATCAATGAATTATCCGACTTGTGGAATGCGCAACTGGCATATCTCAAAAAAGTCATGGATGGGTATTGCCCAAATATGGCTGCAGTGGCTGGCTATGAACTTGCAGGGCGGCTTATCACCATCTCAGGTTCGCTCGAGAAATTGTCACGGAGCACATCTTCGGAAATACAGGTACTGGGTGCGGAGAAGGCATTCTTCCGTCACCTCATGCATCAGACACCTTTACCCAAGCACGGTATCATTGTGCTGCACCCACTGATAAAGAGGGCGGATGACGCAAAGAAAGGAAAAGCCGCACGCGCAATTGCCGAGAAAATCAGTATCGCAGCTCGAGTGGATTACTTTAAAGGAGAGTACATCGGTGACAAACTCCGGAAAGACCTTGAGGCATCATGAAACAAACATCGTACTACGGAATCTTTGAAAACGAGCAGAAATTCTACACGAAGAATCTCACCACAGGCAGTGCATTTTTCAACGAGTCACTGCTGCGTCTGGACAGTGTCGAATACCGGTATTTTGATCCGACGCGGAGCAAGTTTGCTGCCGGACTCAAGAAAAAGATGGGGCTGGTGTTCCATGATGGTGATGTTGTGCTGTATCTGGGTGCATCACATGGCTATACAGTCTCATACCTCTCAGATATCATTGGCCTGAAGGGGATTATTTTTGCTGTCGATAGTGCATACAAGGTCTTCAGATCACTCTTTCATGTCAGCACTCTGCGACATAATGTAATCCCCATTTATGCAGATGCTGCCAAACCTGCTTCTTACGCGCGGAATATTTGTGCCGTGGATGTTATTTATCAGGATATTGCACAGAAGGAACAGGCAGATATTTTTGATGCCAACTATGCGCTTTATGCCAAAGAAGGTGCAGTCGGTATCCTTGTGGTCAAGGCAAGGTCCATTGACGTCACAGCGCAGCCCAGCAAAGTCACCGAGGGAGTCAAGAAAAAGATGCTTGCTTTGGGATATACTGTTCTCGAAACAAAGATGCTGGATCCGTTTGAGCAGGATCATGCACTCATGATCGTCACCAAAGGAGAACGACTCAAGAAGAAGTCCAGCACCCATACTGCATAGGTAGCACTACCACAAAAAAGTGGTCAACAATGATTAAATACTTCTTTTCCCTATATCTATAGTGGTGCACGTCAAGCACACAAAACACGACGAATACGTTCTTGACCTGACAAAGCAGATTTCTCCCTTCTATGATACGGTGCGTACCCATATCCCCATTTTCAACAGAAAACGCAGGGTTATTGCCGAGATAGATGTCCTCGCGAAACGTGGGGATGCGATTGATATCTATGAAGTGAAATGTTCTCACCGGCCATTCAAAGCGCGGCAACAGTTGAGCAGGTTGCGCCGGATTTTCCGCCACCATATCAAGCATTCTTTCTTCTATTGCGGTTCGTCGGGCATGCTCATGGTCATGGATGAAGAGACCATGGTACCGGTGTAGAAAATTCAGCCGTGTTTAGGCGCCATTGAAAAGTTCACGATGGCCATCAATCCTGTGAGCATTGACTCGTTACTCGAGCAAGCAAAAAGGGAATTGCAAGAGGAATTTTTGCCTTTACTATGGG
>JACQSS010000074.1 GCA_016211195.1 Candidatus Woesearchaeota archaeon | reverse complement strand
GCGGATTTTTTGGATGAAGCTCCTGTGGAATGAATTGGCCATATGTTTATAACAAAAGAAGTCATTGGGGGCACTGTGAAAAAAAGAACGTGGAAAAAGATACTTTTGAGCATCGCCCTCGATATCATCATCGCATATTTCGTTGCCGGAGCTATTCTTTATGCTTTCCAGAGCAGATTTATTTATTTCCCGTCAAGCCAGGATTTTCATCATTGCCCTGGTTTTTCCGACGCAGCTGCGTTGTCATATAATGGGACACGCTTCTACGAATGGGGGCAACATAACAAGCTAATTGTGTTTTATCATGGAAATGCTGGGTCGGCATGTGACAGGGCGCCGCTTAAAGACGGATTACGGGACATGGGCTATTCCCTGCTCTTTGTCGAGTATACCGGATATTCAAATGATGGGGAGCAGCCGAGCACAGAATTGCTGTCCAAAGACATTGAGCGGGTGCAGGAATACATCACATCCCGAAACTACACGTCCGTCATGCTCATGGGCGAAAGTGTCGGTGCCTGTTTTGCAGCATATCATGCACGGCTTTCAGCCCCTGAGAGGATGATCCTCATCTCTCCCCCGACGAGCTTGAGTGATGCGGCGTGGAATAACTTGCCTATTTACCCCTACAGCTTCCTTATGACTGAGAATTGTGATAATCGCAAGGAATTACTGGAGTACCAAGGGAAAATACTGATTCTGCACGGGGAGAAGGATACCATTGTGCCAGCTAGTTTGGTAAATGAGCTGTATACAATGATTCCCAGCAGAGAAAAGGAGCTTGCCATTATTAGGGGCGCAGACCACAACACCATTTTTGTTTTTGATGAAACATGGATTACTCTAAAAGACTATCTTCAACAGAAAAGGTATATATACGACGCTGACTAGACTCCCTTTATGCAAAGCTGGCTTGAGCTGGAGATATTGCAACGTAAGTCCCCGAAAGAGTACTACCTCTACCTCTATCCACGCATGAAGAAACAGCCGCTAACCATAGAAGACTGGTGCATGTGGTATTCCCAGAAAGCAAGAAGCCGGCACCTGATAGACGCCCAGCAGACCTTTTCCAAGAGAATAGTAGAAGAACTTTGCCTAGAGAGCAGTACAAACCACAAACAGGTCTATGGCAAGATAATCCCCTCATGCCTTGAGGGTGATCTGCTGACTACGAAACTACCGAAAAAACAGTTCCAGCTCTTTATTGAAGACGTTGTGAATAACGCAACACGACTTGGGCCTTTGCAACCCCTGCTTGATCACCCGAACATATCAGATATCATGGTGAATGGACTGGACAACATCTACATCAGCTACAGCAAGGACAAAAGAAATACGCAGACACCGTTCTTCTTCAATAGCCAAGAGCACCTCAATCAGATCATCGACAGGATCCTGTGCATGATTCCGGACAAGAGTGAGATGAATTACGCGAACCCATGCGTTAATGCAGTCTTGCCGGATGGGTCACGCATTAATATCTCATCGCATTACGTTTCTCCAAAAGGCAGTGTCCTAACGATACGAAAGCATGTCGGCCATGGACTCCTGCTCAGCAATCTCTTAAAGGATAACACCATGTCATTTGAACTTGCATGCTTCCTTTACAGCAATGTCAGGAATAAGGCCAACCTTATCATCAGCGGGGCTGCCGGGTCAGGAAAAACGACATTGACCTCTGTGCTGATGAGCCACATCCCGGACAATGAACGGCTTGTTGTCATTGAAGATGTTGCAGAACTGCGGCTCTTAAGTAGTGCCTCGAAGAAGAACGTAGTGCGCATGGAAACAAGACCTCCAAATAGGGAAGGTGCTGGGGAAATCAGGGCAAAGGAACTTGTTGAGAACGCACTCAGGATGAACCCAGACAGAATCATCATCGGTGAATGTCGTGATGGGGAAACAGTGGATATGCTGCAAGCCATGAATACCGGCCATGCTGGATCCATAACGACCGTCCACGCGAATAATGCGCAGGACTTACTCAGCAGGCTGGAGGGACTAGTCTTAAGATCAAACCTTAATGTCAATCCTGATGCCGCAAAGATGTTTATCTCGGCTGCAGTCGACTATATTGTCCATATGATTCAATTGCCAAGCGGAAGACGTGTCGTATCAGAAGTGTATGAGCTCAGAGGGTATGATGCGACACAAAAAAAATACGATTTGGCACCCATCTTTCACTATGACCAAGAGAAAGATCTATTCGTTTTCACTCCAGATATACTGAAGAAAAAAACTCCCGGAAAGGATATCGTAGACGACGGTATCTACCGTGTTCTCGGCCGCATGTACCGTGAAAATCTGTCTCTCTATACGGAGAACCCACGATTTATCAATGGAGCACTACGATTCCTCGGTCAGCAAACCTATTGTCAAAGCAAGGCCTATCCGCGGTTCTATTTTGTTGACAATGGACTCATCTCATCAACAATAAAAACAGTCATGGCAAAAAACAAGAGCCTTGTGCTTGGGGCATTTCTGGAGGAACTGGAAAAAGGAATTGAACGGGGAAAACAGAGACTGACTCCCGCCGAGCTGAACAGGAAACGACAGGATTACGAAAAATTGTCTCCGTACATAAGCGATTTCCTCGACGGGTGGACTACATAAGATTATAGCGGTGGGTGCAGTGATGCACGGCCGGCGTGTGGCAGAAAAAATGGGCCCACCCGGACTTCCTCACTAGCGTTACGAGCGCCAATATTTGAACCGGGGACCTCCACAATGTGAATGTAGTGTCATAGCCGCTAGACCATGGGCCCGTGCAGGGCTGGACAGTACTTCTTCTATAAAAAGATAACAGGTTTTTTCTCGTTTTGGACGATTACTTACCAACCACATAGCCGCAGAACGATTTTCCTGAATGATCTGGTCCCCAGCCCCTACCCATTTCATCGACACACTTTTCCAGCACCCCTTCAACCCGGAGCCTTTTCCAAATCATCCCTTCTTCCTTAACAGAAGTTACTGAAACAGAATAATGCCTTTCCCCATCACCCGGATATTGTCCTGCAAAAAGAACATTCTCGAGAAACAGCCTCCGTTTTTGAGGGGTGTCAATCACATAGAGAATATGCTTCTTCACTGGCACCTTGAAAAGGAGCACATCTAGTTCCCCTAAAGGGATGATGCAGTGAAACAACTGTAGATTGCCTTCGTTTACTATCTTTTCAATATCTTGTTTTGTTGGCATAGTTGCTCACCTCATGGGTCACAAAAAACCGTAATGGGTCCGGCCGGACTTGAACCGGCGACTTTCTGCACGTCAAGCAGATGTCATAGCCACTAGACCACGGACCCGATTTGGCATGCAGAAAAGGTCATGATATTTAAATGTTATAGCGAATCTGGCTCCATCCAAAAAGTGAGTAGCAGCCTGAAAGTCAAAGCCCTTCAAATGGAGTAAGTCAAACTGACAAAGGGCATTCCTTATGGGAGATGTCAGTCTTAAATAGAAATCAGGAAGGCTTTGAAGCTGCTACTCTGAAGCCGAAGGCGAATTTTTGGACGGAGCCAGCGAATCTTTGCGAAGTTCGCTAGAATGGCAAATTTGCTATTAGGCATGCCGGATTTTCCGGACTGCCTTCTTCCCTTTCTCAACAAGGCGCTTGATAAGTTCCCCCATCTCAGGATACTCAACAGCCTTCTTGCCAAACTGGTTGATGTGAATGAGGTCTTCTACTTTGAATGTAGGCTTTGTCACTGCCTTCTCTTCAGTATAGCCAACAGCAACGACGACATAGGGTGTGACGAATCCGGGAAGTGCGAGCACAGTTTTAAGTTGTTCTTCATCACACGCAGCAACCCAGCATGAGCCGAGCCCAAGGTCTGTTGCCTTGAGTAGCATATTTTCGGCAGCGGCCGCTGCATCCTGTACTGCATATTTCTTGGCGCTTGGACCATAGAACTTCTCGAGGTCCCTGTCATCGGTACAAACGACAATAAGTGCACCTGCTTGAGCCATCCATAGCTGCTCTTCGCACGCATTGGCAATCTTATCCTTCTGCGCTGAATCAGTCACGGCGACAAACCGCCATTCCTGTAGATTCCCTGCAGTCGGAGCAGTGATTGCTGCCCGGATAAGAAGTCCTAAAGTTTCCGGAGGTATTTCTTTTTCAGAAAATTTTCGCACAGAATGTCGTTTCACAAGACAATCGTCCAGTTCCATCTATGCACTCAGATGAAAAATGTATTTAAAGATATCGCTACCCTTTTATAGCAGCCACCCCCCTTGTGTCCGATGATTCCAGAGGTCGCATACCCGCTTGCACTTATTGCACTTATTGTTGCTTCTTATGTTGATATAAGAATACGGGAAGTGCCCGACTGGATAAGTTATGGCTTGCTCTTTGCCGGCATTGGTATCAGACTTATCTATGCTGCAGCTTATGACTCATGGACTATTGTGCTGGAAGGTATTGCTGGCCTAGGGCTCATGTTTGCTATTGCAAGCGCCTTTTTTTATACAGGTCAATGGGGTGGAGGGGACAGTAAGCTTCTTGTCGGGCTGGGTGCACTGTTTGGCATAACATGGCAACCAATCCAGTTCATGACCATCTTTCTGCTCCTCCTGTTCGCTGTCGGTGCAGTGTATGGCCTTTTCTGGTCTTTCTATTTGTACGTTGCAAATAGGCAGAAATGCCAGCATTATTTTGTGGAGCTCCACAAGCGTGGCGCCGGAGGACGTATGTGGATTCTGGCTGGTGCAGCTGGCTTGCTCCTTATCGGTCTGCTCGTTGCTAATCTATTTTCACTTTTCTTTATAGCGACAGCAGTATCCATAGTCCTGCTGTATTACGTCTGGCTATTCCTACACGTCCTGGAGAAAACCTGCATGTATCGTTCTGTCTTTCCCTCGCAGTTGACAGAAGGGGACTGGATTGTGGACGACATAATGGTTGACGGAAAAAGGGTATGTGGTCCGGGTGACTTAGGAATCAGCAAAGAGCAAATCATGCTGCTGAAAAGATACCACCAGGAAAAGAAAGTGGATACAGTCTTAATTAAGGATGGGATCCCCTTCGTGCCGAGCTTCCTCATTGCCTATTGCATCCTGCTTGGACTGCGTACTGTGGTGTTCTGAAAATGATGCATCGACCAAGCGCAGGTATTCCTTTATTCTACCCACAATCGCCACCAGCAGAAAGCGTTCCACCTTCTCTTCAAATAGGTCATGGAGCATGCTGAATTCAATGATGCGATAATTGTTAAAGAGTTTTTCGACCAACATGAGCTCACGCAACCTGCGAAGCTGCCGCCGCACATTTGATGAAGCAACGCCCCGGAGCGGCAGTTTATGCTTCTTGCGATAAGCAATAACTTCACCGACAACTTCTTCTGAAGAGAGGTCCATTTTCTGTCTGCGATGGTGCAACAGCACGCAGAGGACATCAATGATCACATCCCGTGAATCACCTGGCTGCAATAACCCCAATGAGAGGCAGAGTTTCCTGACCATATCACGCTGCTCTGCAGGCATCGGTTTCTCATATCTGCGCAGGGTGACTTCAATAAGTGGCGTGTCCTTTGCGATGGTCTGGTTGATGGGTAACACCTCTTTGCCTAGAAGCTTTACCTAGTGTTGGTTTATATAGCTCACGTGTCCATGTCCAGTGTCCAGTGGTGCAAGCAAAAAATAGAGTCTTGTCTCAGACCAAACCTTTCTTTCCCGTGGAAATTTTTTTGCCGACGAACGGTGCCACCCCACGAGAGGCCCAGCCGTAGTCGCAGCAGCCAACCAGGCCGCACCAGCCGTTATAGTCGTCGCGACCAACCGGCCAAATAACCCCATCACGCTCTATCCACAATCCACCACGAGTTTGAATTATAGATGGAAGTTCCTCAAAGTCCCGTGACCAGAAATCCTTCACCAGTTG
>JACQSS010000068.1 GCA_016211195.1 Candidatus Woesearchaeota archaeon | reverse complement strand
TAATTACTCTATTCTGAAGTCCACGCAGATGCGGAAGACATAGGGAGCATAGTGGCCACATTTCACGACATTGAGGAGAGTGCACTGCACTCCATGCTTTTTGCAGAGCGCTTTGATTTTCTGTTCTGGTTTTGCTGGGATGTCCTCTTCAGCAAAGAAATCATAGAAATGGATGATTGTTCCTTTTTTTGCCACTGCCAGCGCGCTGCCAAGAAAATCTGCTGCATCCTTCGGCAGAGGCATGATGATCCTGTCAACGCGTTTCTTGTGCTTCCTTAACGAATCAAATGTTTCTTTGGATGCCACGCCGACATCAACCACGTCAAGCAGGCCTTGAGTAATGGGCATATGGTCAAGACGGAAAAAAAGGGTCGTGGGAAGCTGTTTAATACCACCAATAACTGTCTGCATGGACCTGTACTCCTGCAGATACTTGGAAATATTGACGATTGTGTGCTTCAGACCGGCATTATGCAGCTCATGCACATGCTCAAAGCGACTCGGGTAACCATTATTTTCCAGATACAAATAGTCAAGATAAGGCCTATGCTGCGGCAGTACTGCGAGCAGTTTTTCTTGGGGGCCTGCAGACGAAACGACAAAGCCCAGCAAGCCATAGTTCTTACATAAGGAACGAAGCACTGCAAAGCAAGGACCTGCTGCAGGATTGTCCAATGCAACAGACTCATGATGATAAACAGGAGGTGCAGCCAGCATCACTGTTCTTCCCGCCTTGCGCAGACGTGCCAGTTTCTTTTCCAGTAAAGGTAATTTCTTTTCAAGGTCCCCCACAGCAAGAGTCAGTTCCTGCACGGTGCTCACCGATGGCCGATGGGATGAAAGACCAATGATCGAAGGTAACAGCTGGGCCTTGTTTGCATCACCCCGGATGAATGTCACATTTCTGAGATGATTCAACTGCTTGTTTTCCATGGCATAGCGATGAGCCAGTGGATTAAGTTCAATGCCATAGACCCATGCAGCCTTTGTATTGCGCGCAAGCACCAGCGGATAAATGCCAACGCCAGAGAAGAATACCACAATGCGTTCGCCCGGATGCACAAGAGATGCTATTCTTTTCCGTTCCTCTGCCAGCCGCGGGGAAAAATAAACTTTGCCGACATGTACCTTTGCAAGAATGCCATTTTCCTTGCTCACAGTCTCCATTTTCTTCTCACCGGCCAGGTGTACCATCTGTTGTACACGATACCGGCCGTGATGGATGCCCCCCTTTCTGACCACAGTCTTTATGTGTGGGTGTGTGGATAAAATGAGCTGTGCAACCTTTTTTCCTTTTTTCCGGAGAACCGGTGGAATGTCAAGAAGGGCAATGTCACCCACCACATCAAAGCCAGATAAAAGGTGCTGGTGAGGCCCCAGCAATGCCACCAGCGATTCCCGGAATGATTCCTTCTTCGGCAGCTTGGGGAAAGAAGCGGTAACGAGCTTCGCAAACGGAAAGGAGCGGGCTGCATCAGCATGCAGCACCGGGAAGGTGATCGTCTTCTCATCTTTCAACAAATCAGATGAAGTATCAAGCATCTGCATGGCAAGGAGGGAGGTTTTGACTGCCTGCGCCTTTTCCTTCGGAACTTGTAAGCCGAGAGTCATATGAATCCACCCAGTGTTGCTTGTGTTGGTTTCAAGGGTGCCAATGTTTTTTCAACGCGCTCCTGTGCAAAATCATGTCTGTCACAAAGCAGGGCAATGACTCTTTTTTGGTCAACCTGCCTGCGTACAAGGGAATAGTTATCTGTTACTGCCACATGCTTGATTGCATGATAAACATCTTTCCATGAATGAGGAAAATCCCATGCAACGTTCCCGAAAAGAACAATTGGATCCGTCTGTTTCCGCACAAGGTCCAGCGCTTTCTTTGGACCAATGCCCTTTATGCCACCGGGATTATAATCAGTACCGACGAGCATCGCAAGGTAAATGAGCTGGTCATGGGTCAGCTTGAGCGCAGAGAGTGTCTTGTCCAGCTCAATAAGTTCCAAAGGCACGGTTTCCCTGACCAGCGTGCCGGGCTTTTTTTTCTTCCCGGTCGCACCAAGATTCTTGATAATGCGCGTCGCTCCAAAGAGAAGTGCATCTGCATCATTTGACCCGACTGCATAGGCATCCCCTTTCCGGACCATATATGCTGCCTGCGCTTCTCCCTCGCTGGGTGCAAGGACAACAGGCATACCCAGCGCCATGACCAGTTCCTGCGCTTCTGCAATCATTTCCTGAGACAAGGTACTCGTCCGGGCGCCGTATTTCTTCATGGCTTCTTCATCACCGAGTGTCTGTGCCTCTTCAAATTTCTCCTGTGCTTTCACTTTCTGCAGGCGACGCTGGTCACGGACCGCCTTCTTCAATACGGGCGGCTCTCCATCAAAGACGAACACGGGCTTGAGCTGATGAGCAAGAAAATGCGCTGACCGTGCAAAGAGCCCAACAAGATGACTGGTCACATTGCCTTTCGTGTCTGTCAACAGCCGGCCATCTGGTTGCCTGATCGTGGCAAGAAACTGGTAGAGAAAAAGAAATGTATCAATGGCAATCACTTTCCCGGCAAGGTCAGCCATTGCAATCTCATGGCGTTCCACCAAATCATAGATTTTTGTTCCCATGGTCAAGTGTCCTGATGATAATCTGCGACAGATGGAGAGCAACAAACTCCTTCACTTTTTTGGGCAGTTCACCTGTAGAGAGGAACATGTAGGGCATGTGCTTAGCAGCTGCTTTGATGTATCCAGCATTGATATCGGCATCTGAACAGCGCTTCTTTTTCTTTGCAGTGCAATAGTATGTGATGGGTCCCAAAGGAGTCGGCACCTGCACTATACAGTCGAGAGATGTATTTTTTTTCTCAATGGTGCACGAGAGCACAGTCACACCTTTCTCAGCAAAGTAGGCCTGCACTGCCTGCATGAATGGGTCGCCCTGTGCTGATTCTATGGGAACTGGTGCGGATGGTGCTTCGGGCAGTGGTACTTGGACTGGTTCTTTTTGTTTTACCGCCTCTTTGGCTGGGCGTGGCATACGCAGCACAGTCTCGACTGGTGATGGAGAAAACACCTGTTTTTTCTCCTCGGGCGGGATTTGCGGAACTTCCTGTTGCGGCTCTTTGATACCAAGTTTCTTTTCCAGTAAGGGATGCATCTCCTGATCTGTCAAAAGGTACCATTTCCAGAAAATCGCACTTTCCCGCTCCGTCGTGACACGGAGAGGCATTGCAAAATCCTTGATGCTCCGCATTGCAACCCGCATGACAGGCTGCAAATCATCATCTTTTACTATGCGCTCCTTGCCGAGCAGGTCATATGCTTCCTTTTCCCGCTGGTTCAGGTATTTACTGTAGGATTGGAGCCGTATCTCTTGTCCGGGACAATAATAAACAGGCGAACCCCCTACTTTGAGTGAGGTGATGCGGATTTTTCCGTCAGCAATGAGCTCTGAGAGAAAGGCACCGGCAAAGGTCGAATTAATCTGCAGCTGCGTGGCAAGCTGAACAGGCAGCTGCGGTCCCTTGATGCGAATGAGTTCAAGCACTTTTTCCTTGAGCAGCAATCCATCCATGGTGATGCGTATCGGGATACCGTTAATAAAGATTATGGCCGCATCCACTTGCATTCATAATAGGTACAATCGCCTTCATCATCAACAATGCCAAGGAGTAGTCGCTTTTTGGTTGAGTGAGCGACCCTGTTCTTGGCAGAGAATTCATACCATGTCAGCACGTTGCTTTCATGGATCGGAAAAACAATCCATTTCGCATGATCCTCACCGGGTTTGATTCCCCGGTCATAGACACGAAAATCAGCACCAAACTTGAGTGCTGTTTTGACAATATAGCCACGGTTCCGCAAATCCTTGAACACAAAGTACCGGACCCAGAAATCAGTATCTTTCTTCTGTGCTTTCTTCAGATAGTCCTCATTGGAAATGGGTTTCTTCCTGCCGTCAACCAGCTTCACTTTCTGCTTTTCCGACAAGTAGAGCGCTTCAAGCAGGGAAAGCTGAAGCTTGCCATTCTCGAGCAGCAAGCCAAACCTGCTCTTGTCATAGAGCTCGTTTGCCGCATCTCCTTCCTCGACCAGCACGCGGTTGCCTGTGTAGACAGCCAAGGGTGTTTCTGTCGTCATCGTCCGGTAAAAAATGCAATATATTTATAAATGTTGTGCGTCCCTTGCTGACGATGCAACTTATTGTTTTGGGGACTGGTGGCATGGTCCCGACAAAAGAAAGGAATGTCTCTGCCATTTTCCTGCAGTTTAAGGAACAGGGCATGCTGTTCGACTGTGGGGAGGGAACACAGCGTCAGATGAACATTGCCAGCTTGAAAAGAACAAGCGTGACAAAAGTCTTTCTTACCCACTGGCATGGAGACCATGTCTCGGGCCTTATTGGACTGCTGCAGACCCTTGGTAATGAGCAGGACGCCCCACGGCTTGAAATTTACGGACCGCCGGGCACGGAAATGCGCATGAAAAACCTGTTGAATACGTGCTGCTTTGATCTGAGCGTTGAACTCATCATCAAGGAACTAACGGGTAAGAAGATAGCTCCTGCACTTGATGCAGAAGAATTCACGATTGAGTATGGCCTGCTTGACCATAAAGTAGCATGCATCGGGTATGCATTCATCGAGAAAGACAAGCGGAAAATCAACATGGATTATCTGAGGAAACAGGGCGTCCCCGAAGGCCCGCACCTGCGCAAACTGCAAGACGGTAAGAGCATCACCTGGAAGGGGAAGGAGATTGATGTTGAAAAAGCCACGTCTATCCAGAAAGGCAGGAAATGGGCTTATGTAACAGACACTGCACCGTGCACTAATGCTGTGCTGCTTGCACAGGATGCAGACGTCCTTGTTTGCGAAGCCACCTATGCTGAAGCGCTCAAGGAAAAGGCTGAAGAATACAAGCACATGACAGCAAAGGATGCTGCACTTATTGCGCAGCAGGCAAATGTCAAAAAGCTGGTTCTTACCCATTTTTCCCAGAGATACAAGACGACTGAAGAGATAGAGCAGGATGCGCGCACATATTTTCCTAATGTCATCTGCGCATATGATTTCATGAAGATAACGTTATAATTTTTATAGGCCAACTGCTGATTATTGTCCATGGTCAAGAACAAGAAGCAGAAGGGATCAACTGCTGAACGGGAACTGATTCATCTGTTCTGGAAGCAGGGATGGGCTGCAGTCCGAGTGGCAGGCTCAGGCAGTATGAAGTATCCCAGCCCAGACATTGTAGCAAGCAATGCACTGCGGCGACTTGCAGTGGAGTGCAAGGCTGTGGGCGACGATAAGAAATATCTGACACAGGACGAAATCGAGCAACTTATTCTTTTTTCACAGCGTTTTGGCGCTGAGGCATGGCTGGCAGTGCGGTTTGACAATGAAGACTGGTATTTCTTCAATGT
>JACQSS010000065.1 GCA_016211195.1 Candidatus Woesearchaeota archaeon | reverse complement strand
TCCTATAAACCACACTGAGTGGCACCTTCCCGTATGGAGCGACCCCTTCCGCTTGTCCATGGTACCCATTCTTTAGCCTCACAAAAATGATGCCAACCTATTTTTGGATGAAGCCGAACTCACCGCAAAGGTTTTATACTGCAACACCAGTTAGATGCCTATGAAAAAAGGGATGTTCTCGCTTCCATTATGGCTTATTGTCATTGTTCTCTTCGTCATCCTTTTTGGATACTTTAACCTGCCACGACTTGCAGAAGTGGGATGTGAACAGGATCTCCTCCTTGGCCTCATTGGCAAGGTGTGGTCAAAGGAGCTTGATATAGACCACTGCATCAAAGGTGCTGCAGTCTTTTTCAAAGAACCAGCCATGTGCAATCGCATCAAAGGACCCAGCACAACCATCGGGGGAAAGGAGATGCAACTTGAAAACCCACCGAAGATGGAATGTTATACAGAAATCGCAGCACTGACGAAGAACCCGGAGCTGTGCGAGAAAGTAGAGGGGATCGCAGTTGCGAATACAAAGATAGACTGCCTTTTTCGGGTCGCGACACGTGCCAAGGATGCAAGCATCTGCGACCGCATTGGAGACAGGGAACAGAGCAGGATGGGTTTCATGATGAATATGAAAACGTGTAAAACCCGTGTTGGAGGATGAAGACATGAGGAATATGGTATTACTCTTGTTGGTTATTTTGTTATCTGCAATAGTCACTGCTGAACAACTGACCATTACGTCAGAGCCTTCTGGCGCTTCTGTATATGTCAGTAATTCACTCCGCGGCACGACGCCTGTAACCATTGACGTTGCCAAGGGCAAGCACGGTGTGAAGATGACCATGTCCGGATACAGAGATGAGGTACGAACAGCGGTTGTCGAAGGTGACACCATTATCAATGTGCTCTTGTCCTCCATCAGTAAGGATAGGGCGCATACAAGCAGCATCCGGGTGGAATCAAACCCACAGGCATATCTGTATCTTGATAATGTGCTGCAGGGCATGACGCCAAAGGTGCTGACGAAGCTAGAGATAGGCAAGCAATATACAATAAAACTGGTCAAGAAGGGGTATGTCGATTATGTTGTCAAGCAGGCACCGACAGCCAGCATCGTGAAAGTCGTTGCAAACCTGATTCCTATTGCCGGCCCTAAAGCAGTCGCTCCCCAGCCGAAAGTAACAAAGTCCATCGGAAAAGTCAAACCCATGGAAGCAACAACTGACGAGATTGCCTATGGAACATTCGCAGTCTCATCCACTCCGTCGGGCGCCGACGTGTACATAGATGGTCAGCTTGTCGGGCAATCGCCAACCACAACACAGGTCACGGCCATTCCCTCGCATGAGATTAAGCTGGTCAAAAACGGTTATCATCCATATACCATATTCCGTTCAGTTGACCCAGAGGATACAGAGACCATCACAGCAACGTTACTGTCCCGCCAGATAAAGGCAAATACAGGCAGCATCTACGTCACTTCAGCGCCAGCAAGCGCAGCAGTTTATGTGGATGATGTCTATCATGGTAGGACCCCACTCACAGTGAAAGGCATTGCCGCTGGAGAACATCGGGTGAAACTTGCTTTGGATGGTTTCAAAGACTACATCTCATCCAAGAAAATTACCATGGGCAGGACACTCAACGTTGGCACGTCTCTCGTCAGACAGCCGCAAACAGATAGCGGGACCATTGCAGTAACTGCAGTGCAGCGAGAGGCAACTGTCTATGTTGATGACATGCTTAAGGGCATGACTCCGGTTCGGGTGAGCGTAAAGGCAGGGCAGCATACAGTAAAGGTTGCCAAAGGTGGGTTTGTTGAGTATAGTGCCCTCGTGAATGTCAATCCAAATCGTGTCAGCAATGTCTTTGCATTGCTCAAACCAGCGGCAGCAGCAGGCGCCAAAGGGATCATCGACGTTAAGTCAGTCCCATTGCAGGCAGAAGTCATGATTGACGGTGAGGCAAAAGGCACCGCGCCGGTTGCTGCAAGCGTCCCTATTGGCCTGCATGATGTTCGGGTGACCAAGCAAGGATATGGTGATTATACAACAACGGTGATGGTTGCGGACACAAAAACGACTCACGTCTGGGCTGCGCTCAAGAAAAATCGTCAGTAAACTCTTTTTTTTTGTTTTCTTTGTATAACAACATTGCTTTCTGCAGCTTTTTTTCCCGATACGTGTAAGGCACGAACACGGGCTGCCGCGTCAGCGGATTGATACCAGTATAATACATCGCAGTTGACAGCGTCATCGGAGTTGGCGTGAATACCTGCACCTGCGTGTTGTAGCAGTCATGTTTCTTTGTGAATCGAACCAATTCCTTCATCTCCTTGACCCCGGTGCCAGGATGTGCGGCCATAAAGTAAGGCACAACCTTCTGCTGCGGTTTGCCTACTTTGGTCGTTATCTTCCTGAAGAGCGCAAGGAACCGGGCAAACGAATCTCCCGCAGGCTTATGCATCAATGCTGTCACTTGCGGTGACACATGCTCTGGAGCGATTTTCAGATTGCCAGAAACATGATGCGCCAATAACTCCCTCATGTATTCTTCATCCTGCATCGCGAGATCATATCGTATGCCCGAACGCACGAAGACGTGTCGCACACCCGGGATTGCACGAGCTTTTCTCATGAGTTCTATCAATGGCTTATGATTAATCTTGCCATCATCCATGTGCCACATATTCGCAGTTGCACCGCCGAGGTCAAAAATCTCTCCCTTAAACGCGGGGTGTTTGGTCAGGTCACGTATCTCCCGGAGAATAGACTCCTCTGACCGTGACACAACATCCCGACCCTGATGGTAGGTAATGGCACAGAAACTGCAGCCTCCGAAACAGCCGCGGTGCGTTGAGACGGAAAACAAAACAGTACGCAGGCCCGGGACATCGCCAGAAGCAGGATGCGCTTCCCGCCGATAAGGAAGCTCGGCAACAAAGTCCACATCTGCACTTGTGAAACGCATTGCTTCCTGCTGGACAACATACCAGTCACCGTGCCGCTGTGCAATCTTCTTTGTCGTCTGCAGATGGAACAGACGAAAAGCTTCGGCATACTGCTTCTTGTCTGCAAGACATTCCTCATACGAGGGCATGACCGGGCAGTCCACTGCCTTCGCTTTCGTAACTGTATTAGGGATATCATTGATAGCTGCACCAGCGCGCAACCGCCTGACGACCTCAAGAAAGGCCTTTTCCGCAAAACCATAGACGAGAATATCAGCCTTTGCATCGAGCAGGATTGATTTACGCAGCCTGTTTTCAATATAATCATAATGCGCAAACCGCCTAAGTGATGCCTCAACGCCACCGATGACTATTGGCTTTGTGAACAATTCCTTTAATCGGTTTGTGTAGGCAATAGTCGGCTTATCCGGCCGCAAACCAGCTTTACCAGAAGGGCTCATCATGTCCTCTTCCCGTCGCCGCTTCATGGGTGTGTAGTGTGCCACCATGCTGTCCATGTTGCCTGCAGTTACTGCAAAACATAATGCTGGCTCGCCAAGCCGCTGGAAATCATCCTTTTTGGTCCAGTCTGGCTGTGCAATGATCCCCACTGAAAAGCCATGTGCCTGAAGAAAGCGCCCGAGGACTGCTGCGCCGAATGCCGGATGGTCAACATAAGCATCACCGGAGACGATGATGACATCGCACTGTTTGATGCCTTGGGCACGCATCTCCTCTGAAGTAGTAGGAATAAATGGCCGCATGGCACTGTTCCTGAGACGCAAGGTTATAAATGTTTCGTTACTAATAGGTGGCAATTACTTTGTACACGAGACACCCAATGTCTCCTCCTCTCGCCGTATGCGGAATCCTGCCTGCTTCAGACGCCTTGAGACCTCACCAATAATATCCCGACCGCTCCGCACAGCACCCACACGACCGGTGTAATGATAGAGTTTTCCGTCTTGCTTAAGAACACGATAGAGCTGCTTATAGAAATCGAGTGAATAGAGCTGGCCAGCCAATGCAAAACTGGGCGGGTCATGAACAATCCGGTCGAAGCTGGCAGTTTTCATCTTTACAATGAGCTCGGCAACATCCCTTTTCTTCTGCACTATTTGCGGTGATGAAAAGAGTTCCTGAGACCACGGATTATGGCGGGCGATCTCAAGACAATTGGAATCATGTTCTACGGTCGTCACATGAGCGGCTCCTGCATGGAGCAACCCGATGGCTGTGTATCCCAAACCGGTGCAGGTATCAAGGCACGCACCTTTGACAGGCGATACCAACCGTATTTTCATCTCTGTGTCCATCTTGGGCGTTACCTTTGTAACGCGGTGCATCCGGGTGCCTGAGATCTCGATAGTCGGCCAGTCTGCTGTCGGATAGAGCTTGTAGAACTTGTTTGTCTCTGGAGAGAAGAGCTGTATTTTGGAGATGCCATCTGCTGTGACAAGAAAACAGACATCATCGGTCGTTGCAATGGTTCGCGCATCCTGCACAGAAAGATGGATGTGACCGGGAAACAGGAAGCCATTATCAATAAGAACATCAACCAAATCTTTGCCAAGATTCACCGATACTTTTGCAGTACCTGCCTCTTGGCGAAGGAGTTGGGCAGCTTCACGTGATGAGAGAATGAGCATGAAGCATTAAGCATCGCAAGCTTTATAAAGATACTGCTTCCCCACGTCTGTGCTTCGATGTGGGGCGTCGCTTCCCTGAAGAAGCCACGAAGAAGAACAATGGAGGCTGAAGATAATGGGTATGTACAAATATTTACGGGATGCATGGCAGTCTGATTCTAATGAAAGGGCACAGCATACGCGAATGATCCAGTGGCGTCGTGAACCGACAACGCTCCGCATAGAGTATCCGACGAGGCTTGATGCAGCGCGGTCAGTGGGCTACAAGGCAAAGCCCGGATACCTCGTTATCCGCCAGCGCGTTACCACCGGCGGCCGCATGAGACCGGATATTGTCGCAGGCCGAAAGCCAAAGAATAACCGCCAGGTCAAGATGCTCGATATGAATTACCAACAGATTGCAGAGCGGCGCGCTTATGAGCGGTATGCAGCGAACTGCGAAGTCCTCAATTCCTACTTTGTTGGAGAAGATGCAAAGAATGCATGGTATGAAGTCATTCTCGTTGATAAATCGCACCCAGTCATTCAGGCAGATACACGCGTCAATGGGCTTTTGGAGAATAGAGCGCGTGTCATGCGTGGCTTGACGATGGCAGGACGCAGGTCACGCGGCTTGCTGCACAAGGGCAAGGGCGCAGAGAAGATGAGACCATCGCGCACTGCTGACAGGAAGCGCCGCATGATTGCCAAGATGAAGAAAGAAGGGCTTAATCTGCAGACGCGGGAAGCATATCCACGGTCGCGATAAGTAGTCGCAGACAGTGCATGAGAACGACTAGCCAGAAGGCTATGTTGTAAAAGGTTGTACACCTTCGGCAAAATCAGCTATCAGACGACGCTCCGAAGATCCGCAGCTACGCTTTCTGCAAAAAAACAGTTTTTTTCTTCTGTTCGACTATAACGGTACCGGCGTCATTGATGACAAGGTCATTGCCCATGACAAAGTACGCAACAGGCAGGTTTATCTGCACGGACTCAGCATCCCTGAATTCCAGCTCTTTCTTTGGCAGCTCCGCAGTCATATGGGGATTATTGATATCAAAGAACTTGATTTCGACGCAGTAGGGGAGCTCCTCGTTCCCTTCGCATTTCTTCCGCGCAATGAGGATGCTTTTGCTGGTGACTTTCATAAAATGAAAGAGGATTTTGCTCTATTAAAAGGTTTGCGTTGATTAAACACCAGTTTTAAAAACAAACCCATAGTATAAGCGCCCATGGCACGATATACCTTGCTGGCGCCAGTGGGCATGAACATGGACAATCTCTACCCCGCGCTCCATGAGTTTCTCATTGCAAAAGTCATCCTGATAGCGCCTCGTGCCAACCTCTCTCTTGCAGAAAGGACAAAGGCAGATCTCACAAAATTTTCAATCCCCGTGCACGTAAAACCCATTGACGGCAATCTCTGGGAGGAGCTTTTCCGGGTCATTACTGAGATTGCACAGTTTGAGAAGCCGGAATCTTTGCTGGTCAACGTCGCAACAGGCGATGCCAATATGCAATGCGCTGCCACAAGTGCGGCATTTGTCAATGGCATCAAAGCCTGTTCAGTTGAAAACAATCAGGTCATGCTTCTGCCCGTGCTGAAGTTTTCCTATTACACACAATTGACAGAGAAGAAAATGGGCATCCTCGAAGAACTTTATCATGGTGACAGGCTATTTGACCATTTGTGCAGGAGGCTCAGGATGAGTTCCCCATTGCTTTCATACCACCTCAACGGAAATCTCAAATCAAGTGGGCTGAAGCAACATGGACTCGTCGAGACAAAAGAAGAAAAAGGAAAAGTGACGGTCTCACTCACCATGCTCGGTAAACTCCTGGTCAAGGGCTATATCCGGTAACCCTACGTTCTCTGGTTCAGCAGCACGAGTGCTGTCAATCCTGCGATGTATGCCAGATTGACCGGTGTATTGCCACCCGCAGTGTTCATCACCAGCATCTCACGCACCATTGAAATGACGTCCATGCCACCAATCTTCCAGGTCACTGCAGTAGCCACCAACATGAAGGGGATGAATAGCCCCGCCGCATACTGAGTATAATAACCGGACAGCAGTGTCACTCCACCGATAACTTCTATCGCAATGGCAAGCCAGAGCATTGCTGCCCCAAAGCCGGGGAACCACATCTCGAACATCTTGCCAGCCATGTCTAGGTGGAAGAGCTTATCAAGCCCCGCCACAAGAAAAGCTATGCCAAAATATGTCCGCAAGACCAGTATCGCATTATTCATTATCTCCCTCCGTCCATAAGGACGACTGTACTCATGTCTTAATCTTTTTAAATTCTGTCTTTACATAGAAAAGACAGATTTTAATATCCAATAGGCCACTAGAGTATGCATGGCGAAAATCGTTATCATCGGAGGCGGCTTTGGCGGAGTCTATGTCGCCAAGGGATTGGCTCGCACGCAGTATGACATCACACTCATTGCAGAGACAGATTCCTTTGTGTTCTCTCCCTTGCTGCACGAAGTGGCAAGCGGTGTCCTTGACCCGAAAGCCATCCAGGTACCGCTTAAGACACTCCTCCCCAAACGGTATCACTTTCACAAGGCAAAAGTTACCGCAATCACGTTCAAGCAGAAGACGGTCACTGCAGGGAAAAAGATTCCTTATGATATTCTTGTCCTTGCACCCGGCGCACGAGCGAAAGCAAAAGGCTCGACGTTGAAGACATTGGATGATGCACTTGCTATTCGGCATATGATGACAAAGCTGCCCAAAAAAGCACACATTGGCATCGTTGGCGGCGGGCCCACTGGCGTCGAACTCATTGGCGAGCTTGCAAAGCGCCACCAGTGCACGTTATTTCAGGGATCAGATGTCATCTTACCTGCAGCATCTGCTTCTTTCCGGAAGCGGGTGGAGCAGATTCTCGCACAAAAAGGTGTGCATATCATGACCAATGCCAGAATAAACCATAACGGTAAGGGATATGTACAACTTGATGGTGGCCACAAAGTCGACCTCGATTATCTCATCTGGTGCATCGGTGTCCAGCCAACCCGTATAAAGACGGACAAGGATATTTACAATGAAAAAAATGCAATCATTGTAGACAAGTATCTGCACGTCAATAGCATGGATAACGTCTACGCCCTCGGCGATGCGGCTGCAACCAGTGCACCCATGCTTGCGCAGGCCGCTGAGCAACAGGCAGCCTGTGTTGTCAAGAGCATCCGTGGCAAGCCGACAGCATTCAGTTTTGTGAACAGAGGCTTTTTGCTCTCTGTTGGGCAGCACATGGGGGTGGGTCAGGTCGGCCCTTTTGTATTCACCGGTTTCTCTGCATGGTGGCTGAAACGTACTGTGTATCTGTTCAAGATTGTTGACTTACTGCCCAAGTGCAGGCTGGCGGCTGAATATACGAAGAAGTTACTTGTACCGCAGCAATCCTTATAAACATCGTCATGCTCCCAGAGCGCCATGGACGACAAAGAAATGCGCGAGAGTCTGCACCCGTATGAGCGCCAGGTCCTGCGCATCCTGCGCGACAATGATGCTGTAGAAGATGCTGCCGGCCGGGCAGGGATGCAGTCGATTGAAGTCATGCGCGCTTTTCAATGGCTCCAGAACAAGGGGATTGTCACGCTCCATGAAGAGTTGCGTGAAGAGGTCACGTTAGGAGAAAACGGACTCCTGTACCAGAGAGAAGGGCTGCCAGAAAAACGTGTGCTTGCAATCCTTACGCAAGAGCCCATGCCAGTCAGTAAAGTCCTGGAAAAGGCCCATGTGTCCATGGAAGAAGTCACTGCCATTCTGGGCATCCTTAAGCGGCATAATGCAGTCAGCATCACGAAAAAAGACGAGGTCTGTTTTGCACTCACTGAGCATGGTGCAAAGCTCAGGGGCATCGGCTTTCCGGAAGAGAAATTCCTTGCACAGGAGTTTCCGATAAATCTGAAAGACATAGCTGCTGCTGACCGGCCAATGCTAGAGCTTCTCCAAAAGCGGAAGGATATTGTCCGGGTTGAGCTCATCAAGCGCAAGCGCGCCGTATTGACTCCGACAGGCAAGCGGCTTGCGAAGGGCGATTTGACTGCTATTGACACAGTGGATAAAGTGACCAGCGACTTGCTTATCTCAAAGAAATGGAAAGACAAGACATTCAGGAGGTATGATGTGGCCAGTAACGTCCCTCGTCTCTTCGCGGGCAAGAAGCACCATTACCGGCGATTCCTCGATGATGTGCGGACAAAGTTCCTGTCCATGGGCTTTACTGAGATGGAAGGGCCACTAGTAGAAACAAATTTTTGGAACATGGACGCTTTATTCATGCCCCAGTTCCATTCAGCGCGGGATATCCATGATGCATACTATGTCAAGGAGCCAAAATACGGAACGCTCGACCCGAAGATAGTTGAAAAAGTCAAGGGAGCGCATGAGAACGGCTTTGGCACGGGCAGCAAAGGATGGCAGTATCCATTCGATATCCAGTTCACGCACCGTCTGCTGCTCCGGACACAAGGCACAGCGGTCTCTGCACGGATGCTGGGATCTGGAAATATCCAGATTCCAGGGAAGTATTTTGGGCTTACCCGCGTTTTCCGTGCTGATGTCATCGATGCGACGCACAATGTCGATTTCTACCAGACAGAAGGCATCATCATCGAGGAACATCTGACGCTCCGGCATCTCTTTGGGTTGCTGCGGCTCTTTGCCCGGGAATTCGCGAACACTGAAGAGATACGTCTTGTCCCGGGCTATTTCCCATTCACAGAACCGAGTTGTGAACTGTATGCCAAGCACCCGGACCTTGGCTGGGTGGAACTGGGCGGCGCAGGCATTTTCAGGCCAGAAGTGGTTAAGCCACTGATGGGTAAAGAGATAAGTGTGCTTGCATGGGGCCTTGGCATTGACCGCCTCGGCATGTTCAAGCTGGGCATCAAGGATATCAGGTCACTCTTCAGTCATGATTTGCAGTTTTTGCGTGATGCGAGGATGGGATAATGCCAACAATCCAATGCTCATTCCAGGACCTGAAACAACTTTATGGCGAGAAAATATCCCCAGATGAGTTGAAGGATTGGCTGCGTGCTGCGAAGGCAGAGATTGAGCGTCATGAGGGGGACATACTCACAATCGCACTGGGGGACACGAACCAGCCGTACCTCTGGTCTGCTGAAGGCATTGCGCGATTCCTGCGTCATTACTGTGGACTGGAGAAAGGCATACCTTCATTAAAGAAAGGAAAGAGCAAAAATACTATTACTGTTGATCCAAAGCTTGCCGGCATCCGCCCGTACATCGCAGCTTTTACTGCAACAGGAAAACCATTAACTGATTATCTACTCAGGCAGCTCATTCAGTTACAGGAAAAAATCGCAGAAGGTTTTGGACGAAAGCGGCAGAAACTCGCAATCGGGATTTATCCTGCCCATAAAATCACGTTCCCGCTCACATATCATGCAGCTGATCCTGAAAAGACAGCATTTGTCCCGCTGGATGGCACGGAAAAGGAAAACCTGCGCCGTATCCTTGCATACCATCCAAAAGGGAAGGACTATTCATGGATATTAAAAGATGCAAAGGAATACCCGGTACTGGAAGATGCTAAGAAAAATATCCTGAGCTTCCCTCCAGTCATTAATTCACAAGAGACAGGCCGTGTTGAAATCGGAGACAAGCATCTTTTCTTTGAGGCAACAGGCACAGATCATGCAGCTGTGCAGCTGGCAGCGACTATCTTTGCCTATGCCCTTGCTGACCGCGGCTTTAGCATTACAGAGGTCACCGTTACCTACAAAAACAAAGCAGAAGAGACTCCAGTGCTCAAAGAAGAGCAACTGACGATCTCCGCTGATCAGGTAAGCCATCTGCTCGGTCTCCACTTCAAGAAGCAGGAAATCAAGCAGTTGCTTGAACGCGCGCAATATGATGTCACCGGGGAAAAGGTCACTGTTGCACCTTACCGTGGCGACGTCCTGCATGCGGTCGATGTTATTGAAGATATTGGCATCATGTACGGGTACGATAAGATTGAGCCCATGCCGCTGACAACCTATACGATTGGCGCCATGCCCCAAAAGGCACGATTCATCAATGGGATCAGGGAACTGCTGGTCGGTGCCGGGTATCAGGAAGTACTGAGTCCTATCCTCACAAGTAATGAACTGCTTCGCGACCATATGAACCTAACAGAGAACAATGCAGTTGAAATAGACAATGTTGTGTCACAGGCATATTCTGCAGTCCGGACGTGGATTCTCCCGATATTGCTTGACATGCTCGCGCGGAACAAGCACGCAGATTACCCACAGCGCGTTTTTGAACAAGGGCTAGTATCTGTCAGGAACGGGAACGCAATTACGGATGAGGAGCATGTTGCGGTCCTCGCAGTCCATCATGCTGCGGCCTATACCGAGATGCGGCAATTGCTCGAGCATCTCATGTCCACGATGGGTATTACGTATACGATCGAATCGTGTGAGCATGCATCATTCATTCCGGGCCGGGTGGGCTGTGTCATTGTCCTTGGCAAGAAGATTGGATACCTTGGAGAAGTCCATCCTGTAGTGCTCGAGAAATTGGAGCTGGAATATCCTGCAGTGGGCATGGAATTGAATCTTTCCGGGCTTAAAGACTAGCTCTTTTTCCCATCACTCCAGAGAGTGCTATTTGACAGGTCGCATTGAAAAGTTGACGATGGCCATCAATTCTGTGAGCATTGACTCGTTACTCGAGCAAGCAAAAATGGAATTGCAAGAGGAATTTTTGCCTTTACTATGGGAAGTTACATGCGAACCGATGGTCACGAAGCGATAGCGAAAGAACTTTTCAATGGGCCCTCTCACCCGGCTCCATCCAAAAATAGGTTGGCATCATTTTTGTGAGGCTAAAGAATGGGTAACATGAACAAGCGGAAGGGGTCGCTCCATACGGGAAGGTGCC
>JACQSS010000064.1 GCA_016211195.1 Candidatus Woesearchaeota archaeon | reverse complement strand
TCTTTGGCCTGCGGGCGTAACCGGCTTCATCCATAAATCGGTTGGCTTCATTTTTGTGAGGCTTAAGAATGGGTACCAAGGACAAGCGGAAGGGGTCGCTCCATACGGGAAGGTGCCACTCAGTGTGGTTTATGGGATGAGCCGAACCGATGCCAACCAAGAGCGAAGCGGATTTTTTGGATGAAGCCACTCACCGCTATAAACTTATATAGCTTCTTGCTCTCGCTTGTTTATGCTCACAATTGATGGCAATTATCTCGAGGGGGGTGGACAGATTGTCCGGACAGCATTGGCATTGTCCACATTAACGGGCATCTCCTTCCGGTGCACAAACATCCGACAGGGTAGAAAAGACGCTGGGTTAAAAGCACAGCACCTTACAGCAATCAAAGCTCTAGAAGATCTGTGCGGGGCGACATGTGAAGGCGCCATGCTCGGCTCGACAGACATCACATTTTTTCCAAAGCCCATAAAAAAATACACGCTTTCCATTGACATTGGCACTGCTGGGTCCATCTCACTGCTTTTGCAGGCGCTGCTACCTTCGCTTCTGTTTGCAGACAAGCGCATAGTGCTCCGCATAACAGGAGGTACTGATGTGCAATGGGCAATGCCCACTGATTTCATGCAGCATGTTCTTATCCCTCAATTACAGCGTTTTGCAGACATAACCATGATCCTTACGAAGCGCGGATATTACCCGAAGGGTCAGGGGGAAATCATGGTGAAGATAAAACCCCGCATCAGGAAAAGCCCGTTCGATGATTTTCTGCTGACAACACGAAGAACATGTCACCCCTACGCACTGACTACTGCCAAAGAACTGCTCTGCATCAAAGGCATTTCCCATGCATCAATGGACCTGCAGGATGCACGGGTCGCAGAACGGCAAGCGCGAGCTGCAGAAGGAGTCTTCCGAAAACGACATTGCCCGTTAGTTATTGATGCTGCTTATTATACAACAGCATCGACTGGATCTGGCATAACTCTCTGGACGATGTTCGGCAAGGATGAGGAAGACACCAAAAGGCCAATCCGGCTCGGCGCAGATGCATTAGGCGAAAGAGGAAAAAAAGCAGAGGTCGTCGGTGAGGAAGTTGCACATAAGCTCCTTGCATCCATCATGAGTGGGGCTGCGGTGGATAGTCATACCATGGATAATCTGCTCCCCTTCCTTGCGCTCGCAGGAGGAAAAATCTGCAGCACTGAGCTGAGCACGCATGCGCGGACCAATATCTATGTCATTGAGCAGTTTCTCGGGCCGACATTTACTGTCGATGGATGCTGCGTTTCTGTTTTGTGCAGTGTAGAAGAGCCCGTTACTGTTAAATAGGCGAATGCTCTCGCAGACAGATGGATATTCTGCTGGACATTGTCCGGGCAATACAGGCAAAGAAGGAAATCAGTGCAATTGACGAAAGCTGGATACGCGAACGGCTGCAGCTTCTCCTCGAAAAAAGAAAAGCGATTCACCTGAAAATGCAGCAGGCCCGTGACTTCAGGCAGTTTTCCCGCTCAGGGGAATATGAAGCACTTTTGAAAGCAGTGCGTGCTGACTTGCACGCGGTCTATGGCACGTTTCAGCGGCAGGTGCATGCACGCAGGAAAGCATTTAATGAGCTTCGGGGAGCGTATGAGCATAAGGATACACGCATCATGGCCCTCCATGAGAAAATTCTCTCAACGCATACCTCGACACGGGAGCGGTTGCCGTTCTATCCAACGATCTACAAGCGCATATTTGCCAAAACCGGCATTCCCCGTACACTCCTGGACGTATCATGTGGCTTAAATCCGTTCAGTTATCCATGGATGGGGATGGATGGAACATACCATGCAACAGAAGTAACACGAGAAGACTGCGAGATGGTCAGACAATACTTTGCCTTTGCGCACATCACCGGAAGTGTCACTCAGCTTGATATACTAAAGGACTGCAGCGCGCTTAAGACGTTCCGGGCCGATGTCTGCTTTCTCTGGAAATTGTTGGATACGCTGGAATATTACCGCCGTGACATTTCAAAGGAGTTGCTGCCGGTGATACGGGCACCCACACTGATTGTCAGTTTCTCTACAAGGACACTTACAGGGAAACCCATGAGAAAGACGCGTCGGATGTGGTTTGAGCAATTCTGCACAGATCAGGAATGGCTGCTTGATACAGAGGAATGTGCGAATGAACTATTCTACATCGTTAAGCGTCCATCACTGCTGTAATTGGTGCATCCTGTAAAATACGCCTTCCGCAGCAAGCAGTTCGCTATAGGTGCCTTCCTCAACAAGACATCCTCTCGAAAAAACAATGATCCGGTCCATGCTGTGCAATGTGGATAATCGATGGGCAATGACAATAAGTGTCTTGTCTAGCTTTTCCAGTTGGGAAATAATCTGGTGCTCAGTCCGCGAATCAAGATGACTGGTGGCTTCATCAAGCAATAAGACATCAGCTTCTTTGTACAATGCGCGCGCAATGCCCAGACGCTGTCGCTCACCGCCGGAAAGCCGCACCCCCTTTTCACCGATAAGTGTCTCATCACCTTGCGGCAGTTTGGAAATTATTGGGACACATTGTGCAATTTTGATCGCTGTTCGGTATTTTTTTTCATCAACCTTGCCAAGCGTTACATTGTCCTTAAAGGAGAGATTGAATACTTCTGTCTCTTGCGGTACAATGGTTAAGTGTTCAGTAATAGACCGTCGAGCAATCTGTGCTATCGGAACACCGTTAATGAGGACATCACCATGTGTCGGCAGATAGAGCTTGAGCAGCAGCTTGAAGAGTGTTGATTTGCCGACACCAGACTGGCCAATGATGCCAATGTGATCACCCTTGTTGATGCTAAAACTGACGGCCGACATTACTTCTTTTTCCTTGTACTGGAAGGACACATCATGAAAGATGAGTGACTGAATAGCAGGTAACTGCTTGAGCGATTTCCCTTTGTCGACCTCTGAATGTGCATCTAAAATGGTCATCAACCGGTAAACGCCATTCTTGTTTTCAATAAGGCTTTCAATGGAATCAGAGATGTCATTCAGTGCGCCATGCACTTGCTGGAAATATGTTACATACACCAGCACCATGCCTGCAGAGAGATTGCCCCGGAGCACGTCAAAGCAGACGGCTGCGAGAAATACTGTTTTGAAAAATGCAGCTACTGTCTGCATAATGCGCCATTTTCGATTCATCACCACGCTTAGGCCCATAAAATGAGTATACATCCTTTGTTCTGCTTTTGTCGCGCGCTTGAGGATAGTCCGCTCGAGGCCAAGCGCCTTAACTGTCCGTATATTATGCGCAAATTCATATGTGCGACCAACAAGCTGCTCGCGGATCATGCTTTGTTTATTCCGTTCACGACTGATAATCAGATCATAATGATATTCTACCCAAAGGTAGGTCAGGATTGCTCCCAGTAGAAGGAGCAAATATCTGGTATGTAGATAACTAAAGACCAGAAGGGCGCCGACGAGGCGGATGACGATGGAGTACCCATTTTCACGCAGAAATTTGATCAACGCCTTCACTGCACCGGCTCCTGTCGAAACCTTGTCCATTACTGCACCGGACATGGTGTCTTCATGCCATGAAAGATCGAGCTCGAGGACTTTCGAAAGCCCCTTCAAGCGGACATCTTTCGCTATTTGTTCGCTTAAACGTCCCAAATGAAACTTTGACCTCAGCCGGATAGTAGGCCCAACCAATTCGATTATTGTAATGCCTATGACCAAGCCACTAAGCAGCCTTACGTCTATGGATGATGTCGTCAGTGTGTCAATGACCATGCCAAGCATAATCGGGACAAGCAATTCCAATGCACTGGCAAGGCACCGGATGAAAGACCAGAAGATGAATCGAATTTTATAGGGATGGATGAACGACCAGAAATCGGCGAGAAAATGCCCTACAGGATAATGATGCACCTCTTTTTGCATTCTGGAAAACAAGGAGACGGGCTATAAAAAACTACTTCTTCCCTTCTTCCATTTCTGCCTGCTGCTGGAAGACAAGGAGGTCTTCAGTTGTTAATTTCTTGCGTTTCTTGATTTTCTCTTCAACTTGACCTTCCATCTTCTCGAGTTCCTGGCGCATGCGGCGATGCTTCTGCTCTGCAGCACCTGCCTTTATCTCGCCAAGCGCTGCATAGAACTGATTCAACTCGCCCAGTTCGTTCTTGAGCTTTTCATTAATTTCCGCGAATTTTGTCTTGAATTCGAGGAATTTGGCAAATGCATCCTGCTCCTGCTTGCGCAGTTCGTCAATCTCTTTTGATAAGGTCAGAATGAGATTATGTTTTTCCTGACTTTCCTTTGCCTTAATTTGCACAATTTTGTGCAATTCATTGGCTTGTGCACGCAGGGAGTCGATTTCCTTATTCGCCGCCGCTGCCTGTGCAAAGACGCCGCTTGTCTTCTCGACGTCCTTATACTGCTTTTTCAGCTCATTGATGCGTTTCATGAGCTGCTTTTCCTTGTCAAAGGACATGACGCTCGTTTCAATCATCTGCTCAAGCTTCTGTATCTCACGCTGCAGGAAGGCAGGATCTCCCTTCACTTGCTGCTTTGCAAGAACATCTGCCCGTTCTTTGTTCATGGCTTTGCACTTCTCCAGCTTCTCATGGAGCTGTGCATGCAGCTCGTCACGCTTCACCTTATTCTCCTTGACAAGCTGAGAGCACTCATCGCGGATTGTCTTGCTTTTCTTTATCTCATCGATAAGTGATGCAATCTTAGAATTAAGCTCCTCTTTTTTGGTGAACCAATGCTCTTTCTGCTCATTCAACAGATTGAGCTCTTTGCGTAGCTGATCAATTGCCGCCTTTTTTTCAGTTACCTGTTTGTTGATTGCCTCACGCTCAGCTTCATCCATTCTCGTTGCCTGCCCCTGCGGGGCGTGTGTCAAAAAAGAAAAAATTACCCGAAGAGTGCGCTCAATCCTGCAGCTGCAGCTTCCTCAGACTTTTTCTCGTCTTTCTTTTCTTCCTTCTTGGGTGCTTCTCCGCTTGGTGCGGCTGCTGCGGCTGCGACTGGTGCAGCGACTGCCTGCTTCTTGATCGCTTCCTCGATGTTAACGCCTTCGAGCGCTGCAATCAATGCTTTGACACGTGCATCATCAACTTTGACGCCTGCAGCTTCAAGCACTTTCTTCACTGCATCTTCTTTTATCTCTTTTCCTGCCTTGTGCAATAACAATGCAGCATAGACGTATTCCATTTTCGCAAACCTCCTTGATTGTTACAGATTGGCCTCTGCTTTGACGCCCATCATCTGGGCATGCGCTGTGGCCAATATGACCTCGATGACATCCTTCTCATAGATTCCCTGCCCGATTGCAAGAGCGCGCGCATCTCCATGCGCCAATGCAAGGAGATCGTCGGCGTTCTCTTTCGTCGGATATGCACAGTCCATCGCAAGATTGAATGCAGACGACGCTGCGCTGGACAGGTTGGCAAGGAATTCCTTGATATCTATATTCAACACAGACTTGGGATAGATACAGCCCTTCTCAAGGACCGCCACCAAGTCCAGACCGATTTCCATGGGCAAGATGCTCAGCTTGGTGAGCAGTGATGCGATGTTCGGCTTGATGACCTCACCGGCTTTGACAATGACCTTGCGTTCCTTGATTGTGACTTTTCCTTCCTCAACCCCAGTCTTCAGGCCTGCCTGAGACAGTTCGCTGATGACCGGACCAGGAGTGAATGGTGTCTTCCCCGGTTCAATAACAACATCGTTTGGCGCTATTTGCCCTGGCTTTGCAGGCGCTTTTGACTTGTTCTGCTGCAATGTCCGTGCAAGTGCAAAAGGATTGTCTTTCGTGAACAGGATGGCAGGCATTCCCCCCATGTACCCAAGAAGCTTTTCAATGCCCGGCTTCTTGTCCTTCAACTGGGCTACTGCGAGCTTGAGCAAACGTCGCTTGGTCATGCGCAGTTCCATTTTTCCGCGCAGCTGTGACCGCATTTTCTGCAACTGGGGAGAGGGCAGATTCTCCATATTGACGACTCCGATGATGGGATACTTTTCCATCAATGCGACAAAATCATTGACTGTTTCCTTCTTGTATTGTGCAATGTGAGCCATGTGTTCACCCAATCTTGACCACGGGTCCCATGGTCATTTTCAACAGAACTGAACGAATGTTATTCTTTTCCTGAGGCAAGGCATGGATAACCTGCTTGTACAGGCTTTGGATATTTTCGATAACCTGTTCTTCAGGAGTCTCTTCTGTGCCAATCATCGCCTGGATGATTGGTGCCTTCTTGAGGCTGACTTTCACTGTCCTCTGCAACTTTTCGTAGAGTGGTTTGAGAGCGGTCTTTGCAGTAACGACACATTCCGCTTTGGGATTGGGCATTTTCCCCCGGGGTCCAAGTGCCTTACCAAATGCGCCGGCAACCTTTGCCATGATTTCGCCTTGTGCAATAAAGAAATCATATTCCTTTGCAAGTTTCTTGGCTTCTTTTTTGTTCTCTGCGTATCTCTGGAAATCGTCGACGATGATGACCTTGTCACATGCCTTTCCTGCGTCGTCTTTGAGCTCAGGACCGATAAGAGCACAGACAGTGACTTTCCTACCCCGGCCAAAGGGCAGAATCGTGAAGAATTCCTGCTGGTTCTCAGTCTTTTTTAGGTCAATTCCCTTGATGTTGAAAATAAGCTCAATGCTTTGCGAGAATTTCCGTTTCGGTGTCTTCTCCTTCAATTCCTTGAGTGCTTTCTGCAGCTCTGCTTTTTCCATCTTTGCTCTACCCTCCTACAGGCATCCGGTATCCGGTCTGTAGTACGACGGGACTCGTTGAATCGCTAGCGGAAAAGGACAATGGTTTATAAAGATTTCCAAATTAGGCTATCAAAGGTAACACCATGAAACATCTACTGCTCCTTGCGTGCAGTGTGGGCATTATCGCATCCGGAGTTCTTGGCTCTTTCAGAAAGGATGCAAACCAACGAAAAACATTTGGTGTCATCACTGATACGCATGGCCATGGTGAAAATGCACAATATTTTGCACAGCAATTTACGAAAAGAGGTGTGGATGGTATTATCCTGACAGGAGATATTGCAGACCGGATGAGCTGGATCACAGGTGATGGAAAAGGGGAGAATGTTATCCGTATCCTTGCAAAGACCGGGCTGCCGATCTATGTGCTCCCTGGGAACCATGACCCACGTCTTTACTATGAGCCAGCCATCGCCACGCTCCGGAAACAGCATCCAAACATTATCGACTTATTGTCATGCAGAAAAATTGATGGCATCGGATTTGATTTTGTCAGCAACCCGTATGGCATCGGCCGGAGTTACTATCTTTCTGGTTACTATGCATCTGAGAAAACATATGCTGAGCTGGAGCAATTGCTTACCCACGGTGATGACCCACTGCTTCTCATCACCCATCAACCACCGAAATGTCCTGGCCGGTACGGCACTGATTATACAATGGAAGGGAGCAATGACGGCGACCCGCGCCTTGACGAGATCATGCGTCAGCATAAGGTGCACTTCAGTCTCTCCGGACATATTCATTCAGCAACGAATGGATGCGATGCAGATGGCAACCGGATGCGTGAAAAAGCACCAGCAGCATCATTGCGTCTCAATCCCGGCGCTGCACTGCCACATATGACACGGACTGGGAAGTATTCAGCAGGCAAAGCAGCCATCATCATTCTGGAAAAGAAGCACATGCAGTACGAGTTACTTGAAAAGCCGTTGTTCTAATTTTACCGTCATGATATACCGCTGGAGATATGCGTCGTCCTGCGGCCCGCTATAGAAAGGCGTGTGCAGCCATGTGGAAAGAATGTGTGATGCTGTATCGGGAGCAAGTGCCTCTGCACCCAACAGGAGCACATTGCTATTATTGTGCTGACGTGCCAATGCTGCTTCTTGTTCAGTCAGGCAACGAGCGGGATACACCCGTGGCCACTTTCCGGCCACGATACCCATGCCGATGCCCGTACCACAGATCGCGATGCCAACGTGATCAAGCGGGTGCGCAGAAATCATGCCGCCCAGCGCAGCGCCGTACGTTGGATAGTCACATCGTTCAGGTGAGCATGTTCCAACATCCAGCGTCGTGAAATACAAGTCACTGAGATACTGGCATAGATGCTGCTTCAGTATAAAACCACGATGGTCTGAGGCAAGCACCACTGTTTTTCCAACATGGTCTCCGACAGGGATCACTATCCCTTCTTTAACGATCGGCTCGAGCATGCTGCCCCCCAAATGATGCTATCTCGTGCTTGGTTAATGCCCTGTATTGGGACGGTCTCAAGGTACCAATGGTAACTGCTCCCACGCGCACACGACAGAGTGTTTTGACATTGTACCCCAGCACAGCAAAGAGCTTCTTCACAATGTGTTTTCTTCCTTCGTGCAGGACGATTTGGACAACTGTCTTGTCTACAGAGGTCAGGCCAGCGCGGACAACACTGCCTTCAACCGAGACCCCAAGCTTAATCTGTTCCTGGGCTTCAGGGCCCAATGGCTTGCCCAGTGTTGCGCGATATTCTTTTTCAACTTCATAGCGGGGATGCATGACCTTATTGGCAAAGTCCCCATCATTGGTCAACAAGAGGAGCCCTTCTGTCATGAAATCCAACCTGCCTATCGGGAACAACCGCTCATTGCGCGGGAATAGCTGACTGACTGGCTTTTTCCCTTCATGGGGCTGGAGTGCAGTAATGTAGCCACGGGGCTTATAGAATGCATAATACTTCTTTGGCGCGAGAAAAATCCTTCTGCGGTCGACACAGATTGTGTCCTTTGCCGGGTCAGCGCTCATGCCGAGAGAGATAACTTTCCCATTTACGGTCACATGCCCTTGCTTGATCAGGTCTTCAGCATGCCGCCGTGAACAGACGCCCGCCATGCTAATGATTTTTTGCACACGATATTGCATAAACTAAGAAGCGCAGGCAGGCTCTTAAAGCTTTAGGATACCAACAATTAAAAACCAAAACGCACCACTCTTTCATCATGTCACCAGATGAGTTATTCAAAGGCATCAAGACTGTGCAAAAGAAAGACGAATGCGAAGCGAAGTTAGCCGTAGCCGATGTGGGAGAAGTTGTGGAGAAAATTCTGGCGTTGCATCCCTTGGCAACAGAAACCTATAAAGAAAAGAACCGCCTCTACCAGCATGAAGGAACGGCGTTCCGTTTGCGGAAGAAAAGTGGTCATGAAAATCTCATCCTGACATACAAGGGGGAGAAGAAACCGTCACTATACAAGAAACGTCCTGAGTTTGAGGCCGACGTGACTCCCGAAAAGGCAAGGTTCCTTGTGAAAGATGCTGTGTTTCTTGGCGGCTATGAAAAGAGACGAACTGTTTATTCCCTTGGGGACGATGCATATGTCATGATTGATGCAGTCGTTGGGCTCGGCGATTATATTGAAGTCGAAGCTCCTGATGAGCAGGTGGTCTCATCCATCCTCGGGAAGCTCGGACTAGACCCGGCAAAACACATTAGTGATTCCTATTTCACGCTTCTTCAGAAGAAAAAATGAAAGCAGTGATGACCCAAGATGGGTCGTTGACCTTCTGGAATGACACTGTTGGAGAGCATTATCATTCCATGACGGGCGCAAAGGAGGAAGCTATCAGAAAGTTCATCGAGCCCTGCCGGCTTAACCAGAAGCAGGATGACCTTGTTTTGCTTGATGTCTGCTTTGGCTGGGGCTATAACACGGCTGCTGCGCTCGATGCATTGCATGGCAGACATGTGGCTATTATTGGTCTGGAAATTGATGAGCAGGTGCTGCAATCTATTCCTCATTACAAAGCACCATTTCATTCCTATCCATTCATTCAGCAGGCAATGGTAAATCATTATCAGAAGAGGATTGATGGCTGGAACCTGTCTATCCTTGTGGGGGATGCACGCATGACCATCAAACAAGTACCATCTGGGATGATCGATTGCATTTTCCTTGACCCATTTTCTCCCCGCAAGATGCCGGACTTATGGACCACTGAATTTCTACAGGAACTGTATCGTGTACTCAAGAGTGATGGAATTCTGACAACGTACTCGTGCGCACGGAGCGTCCGCGATAATCTAAGGACTGCTGGTTTTCTTGTCCGTGACGGGCCATGTGTCAGACGGCGCGGACCCAGCACGATAGCAGAAAAAGACAGGCAGTAGGCCTGCCCGTCTTGATGGGGGTAAACCCATCACCTCTTTTCTCCCCAAAAGGAGAAGGAAAAAGAAAGGGACTCCAATGTGTGAGGGGTGGTAGAGAGAATTTTCTCTGGAGTCCCTTCTTTTTGCATTATGACATCCCCACCAAGGAGATAGGGGATGCACCAACGGAGGTATTTGATATACCAAATAACCCAAAAGCAGAACAAATATATAAATGTTACTTTTTTGTATACTAGGTATACTGGTTTATGGTAATGCTTTTTAACGCAGTACCACAAAACGTCCCAATGGAAGAGCTCACCGTACACCTGCTTGATATCACCTACAAGATTGAAGGCGGAAAAGCTGTCGTGTACTTTTTTGGTATCTTACCCGACGGCAAGCGCATTTGCGTCCGGGATGCTGGTTTTTCACCATACTTCTATGCAATGGGGGGGGCAGAAGAACACATCGTGGGATTAAAGCTGGAAGAAGGCAGAATCACGCATACAGAGACAACTGAGCGCAAGCTTCATGGAAAGCCTCTCCCAATATGTAAAATCTTTACTGACCTTCCGCGCACAGTGCCCGCTGCGGCCCGCGCAGTCAGGCAGCTTGGTTCTCAGGTATTTGAGAATGACGTCCTCTTTACGCGGCGCTACGTGCTTGACAAGGGCATTTTCCCCCACACCGCCACAAAAGTAGTCGGTGACTGGGTCGCAAGCGACATGGCAGTTCCCTTGTTTGATGCTGTGACTGTTGCCAAGGAGTCCGACAGGACTCGAGGTATTCCCCGCATCCTTGCACTGGACATAGAAACCTATGCACCCAGCAACCGTATCGAGATGGAGAAAAATCCGATTCTGATGATTGCGGTCACGGGGGACAATTTCAGGCGTGTGGTAGCATGGAAAAATTTCCCGACAGACAATAAGGACATAGAATTTGTAGCTGGTGAAAAGGAGCTGCTTCTGCGCTTGAAGACGATTATGGACGAGTACCAACCCCATATCGTCTGTGGGTATAATTCGGACCGTTTTGATTTCCCCTACATAAAAAAAAGGGCTGATATTCATGGTGTCATGCTCCCATTAGGACTGGATTACTCACCAATTCTTGTGCCGCAAGGCGATGACGCTGTCCGGATAACCGGCATCCCGCACATTGATGTCTATAAATTCATTAAGAAAATCATGGGCAGGTCGATGCAGACACCTGTTTTCAGCCTCGATGCCGTGGCAGGAGAGTTGCTGCATCAACATAAGCACGATGTGAATCTCAATGAGATGAGCACTGTGTGGGACACGACACCTGAGAAACTTGAGCCATATGCACTCTATAATCTACAGGATGCGATATTGACGTATGAACTCTGCCGGCTGCTGTGGCAGGACATAGAAGAGTTTACTATCCTTATCGGCTTGCCTGCTGAGACTGTAACCCGTCTGAGCTATTCCCAGCTTGTTGAACAGTATATTTTCAGGCAAGCCCGGCAGCATAGAGAGCTTGCACCCAATAAACCAGAAGAGAAAGAATTGGAAGTGCGTTCCCGGATGCGCATTAAGGGGGGCTATGTCTACGAACCGACTCCTGGGCTTTACCAGAAGATAGTTGTGCTTGACTTCAGAAGCCTGTACCCATCTATCATCATTTCTCATAATATCTCACCAAGTTCCTTGCGCTGTGCATGCTGTCATGATTCAGAGAATAGTATCGCCATTAATGGACAGCAATACTGGTTCTGCACAAAACAGCGCGGGTTCCTATCGATTATACTAGAGGACATCGTGACCAAACGCGCAGATGTCAAGAAACGCGCTAAAGCTGCAGAAGGGGATGAAAAGCGCCTCCTCAGCGCACGGAGTGAAGCCCTCAAGCTGTTGTCTAACTCCTTTTATGGGTATCTTGGATTTGCAGCAGCCCGCTGGTATTCACTCGAGAGCGCAGAAGCCACGACTGCGTTTGGCCGGCAGTATATTCAGTCTGTCATCAAACAGGCAGAGGAAAACGGCTTCTCCATTCTTTATACAGACACGGATTCCATCTTTCTGCAGCTTGGGCAGAAAGGCAAGAACGACGCACAAGACTTCCAGCAAAGAATCAATGATGCATTGCCCGGCATGATGGAGCTTGAATGGGAAAATTTCTACCCAGCGGGTATTTTTGTCGCGCTCAAAGGGACTGGCGGAGGGGCAAAGAAGCGCTACGCCCTTGTTGACGAAAAGGGGCAGATGAAGATACGCGGCTTTGAAATGGTGAGGCGAAACGTGGCGCCCATTGCACGGGAAGTGCAGCAGAATGTTCTCTCCATCCTGCTTAAAGAAGGAAACGCAAAGAAGGCATGTGCATATATCAGGGATACTATCAAGGCAGTGTCCGGGAGAAAAATAGAAAAGGAAAAAATGATCATCTTCACCCAGCTCCAGAAAGATATCGGCTCCTATAGCAGCATCTCGCCCCATGTCGCAGCTGCAAACAGAATGAAGCAGCAGGGTATGCCTGTTGGCAGTGGATCTTTCATTTATTATATTGTTTGCGGCGGGCCGGGGAAATTACGGGATAAAGTCAGATTACCTGATGAGTCTAGCGACTATGACGCGGACTACTATATCCAGCACCAGATACTCCCGTCGATTGAACGCATCATGGAAGTCTTCGGCTATACTGCAGAAGACTTATTGCGTGATGAGAAACAAAGCGCATTGAGCGGTTTCTGGTAGGCAACAGCCTTCAATTAAAGCTTACTCAACAGAAACGGCGATAATAACGGCTTCAGATTTGCTTTCTGCCTGTGTGTCAAATAGCGAAATCCTTTGATGTGACCAAGACAATTTGGTGAACCACAGGCGCATTGAAAATCAGTATCCCAGCGTTTCATATCCCATTCTGTCGTCAGATAGTTGAAAGTGATTTCCTCATTAGGTAAAATGTTTTTTATGGCGGTAAACTCCCGCTTCACCAGATCAAGTCTTGTGTTTGGTGAACAACTGTGATTGATGAAATCTTCCGGGACGAGATATTTGGTATCAAGAAATTTAGTGCCCGTGACCTGTATTGCTTCTGGAGTGGACGTTGAAGCAGCAACCAGCTTTCCTTTCAGGCCAATGACTTTCTCTCCTTTTTTGAATTTCTTTTGTGCAAAGAGCGCAAGTCCCTTCCCCCACACATACACAACCTTTACCTCATTGGGAATTCTTAACCTAAGCAGGCGGTTGTGTTGTTTGATCAGCACAGCTTGCATGACATTACGTCATGAATTCTATTGTTATAAATCTATGGCTGAAGACGCACAGGCTGGATTGGTCATAATAAGATTTTTATAATCCATGATGATTTAAAAAAAAAGCATGGACATGATCAAAAAAACTGAGAACTATATACAGCAGCAGCTCGCAGGTGATTCGTCTGGCCATGACTGGTGGCACATTTATCGGGTGCGGGAACTAGCGCTGCATATCGGGAACGAAGAAAAGGCTGATTTGTTTATTGTTGAACTTGCTGCATTACTTCATGATATTGGTGATTGGAAGTTTCATGGAACTGAGAAAGGCCCCGAAATCGCCACAGCATGGCTGGGCTCGCTCGGTGCCCGGACGGACATCATCAACCATGTTTCTAGTATCATTGCGGAATTGTCCTTCAAGGGCGCAGGTGTAAGAGCAGCGATGTCATCGCTGGAAGGCATGGTGGTGCAGGATGCAGACAGACTTGATGCGATCGGTGCCATTGGCATTGCGCGCTGTTTTGCCTTCGGTGGTAGCAGGCAGCGTGAGATATATAACCAGGACATCAAGCCAGTCATGCACCAGTCCTATGAAGCGTACAAAGCCAGCAAAGGCACAACCATCAACCATTTCTATGAGAAGTTGCTCTTGCTCAAAGACCGGATGAACACAGCGGCCGGGAAACGACTGGCAGCGAGCCGGCATGCGTTTATGGAGCAGTATCTTGCCCGATTCATGAGTGAATGGTCTGGGAAAGAATAAAATGGGGCTGCTGGGACTTTCGACGTTGCCGTTTTCGAACCCAGATAATAAGGTCCCGAACCTTACGTAATAGCCAAGTTATACCACAGCCCCGGTATGGTGCCGGGGACGACGTGACATTAAAAAGGTTACGGAAAAAAAAGAAATGTGTCTATTCCGTGAGGCACTTAGCCGATATCTTTTGCCGTAACCATTTTATACATCAAGAAGCACGGCATGCACATGGCCAGTGTCACATCACTCAAGCGGGAAGCTGAATTGCTTCCGAATATGAAGCCACTGCAATTCGACTTGACACAGAAGCAGCGTCAGGCAAGCAGAACTATTTTGCGGAAGATTCGGCTCCACACAAAACAAGTACAGGCGCTGGAGCTAAAAGAGCGGCTTGTGCTGCTTACCTATCTTCTTGCACAGGCAAAAATCGCTTTAGTGACGCAAGATGAGGAAAAGCTTGCTCATGTTGCAGCAAAATTCCTGCAGGGTGACGTTACGAGCCTAGAAGGGCTTGAAGAGGATATTGCAAAGGCCCAGACACTGGGAAAAGAACTCACTGTATTCTATCGTCAATTGACGCACCAACGCGGCTCACTCCCGCGAACGCTTAGCGAATACAAGAAGATGCACGAGCGTATTACAAAAGAGTTTGAAGAATTCATGACTCTGGCAGAGAACATGAAAAACAACGAAGAACCAGACAGGGTCCATTGAAAAGTTCCTTCACTCTCGCTTCCTGGCCAGCAGTTCGCATGTAATGTCCTGCAGCAAAAGCAAAAATCCCTCTGGCAATCCCCTTTTTGCGTGTCGGAAGAACAAGCCAATGCTCACAGGATTGATGGCCATCGTGAACTTTTCAATGGCGCCAGCGGACAGGCTTCACCCAAAAAATCCGCTCCGGGTTGGCATCGGTTCGGCTCATCCTATAAACCACATTGAGTGGCACCTTCCCGTATGGAGCGACCCCTTCCGCTTGTACATATTACCCATTCTTTTGCCTCACAAAAATGATGCCAACCTATTTTTGGATGGAGCCCAGCGGACAATTAACTATTTAAACACGAAGTCCGCACCACCTCCGTTATGCTCGACTGGAAAAAGCTGGAAGAAGAAGCGCGGCAGCGGTGGCGGAAGCAGGAACTTCTCGCACTAGTAGAGAAAAAAAACAAAGGCAAGAAAAAGTATTATCTTCTCGATGGCCCGCCATATGCCAATAACATCCCACACGTTGGCCATCTCCGGACAACGATGGGCAAGGATGTCATGATCCGGCTCAAACAGATGCAGGGCTATGATGTTTTTTTCCGACCGGGTTTTGACACGCATGGGTTGCCAGTCGAGAATATTGTCGAGAAAGAACTGAAACTCCATTCAAAAAAAGACATCAATGAATTGGGCGTTGAGAACTTTACAAAGCGATGCAAAGAACTTGCAGCGACGAATAAGGACAGCTGGCTTTCCATTTATGACAAGATGGGTTCATGGTATTCGTGGAAGGACCCATATCTCACGTACGACAACGAATATATAGAATCAGGTTGGTGGACATTCGCCACAATGTGGAAAAAGGGACTTGCCTATGAAGGGAAAAGGCCCGTGTTCTGGTGCCCGCATTGCGAAACTGCGTTGGCTGGCTATGAAGTGACTGATTCCTACAAGATGGTGCAGGATCCGGCAGTGTACGTCAAGTTTCCCGTTAAAGGTCAGGCAAACACTTTTCTGCTCGTCTATACAACAACACCATGGACACTGGTCTCGAACGTGGCCATTGCCCTGCACCCAGAGGAACCATATGTCCTTGCAGAGACTGCTCAGGGCAATCTCATCCTCGCAAAGCCACGACTCAGCGTGCTCGCTGACTTGGGCGTGGGCTATAAAATCCGTGACGAGTTCCCGGGAAAGAAACTGGAAGGGACTGCATATGAACCCGTACTTGATGTGCCTGCACAGAAAGAGCTTGCGCATAATCCCAAAGCACATAAAGTCATTCTCTCAGTTCCCATCCTGAAGACACGCGTAGCGTCAAAGACCGTGCTCAAGAAGACTGTCGAAGAAAAAGAGGACTTCAGTCATTTTGTCACCATGGACGAAGGGACTGGTCTTGTCCATACTGCACCGGGGCACGGCAAAACAGACAATGAGATAGGGCAGTATTATGGACTTCCTGCTGTTTCGCCATTGACTGACGAATGCCGGTATACTGATGATGCTGGGGAATTCTCTGGCATGTTTGTGAAAGAGGCAGACAAAGACATCATCGCACGCATGAAGCAGACAGGCAAACTCCTCCATGTTGGCAAGATTGAGCATAAATATCCACTCTGCTGGCGCTGCAAGTATCCCCTTATTTTCCGCATGAGCATACAATGGTTCCTCAAGATAGAGCCAATCAAAGAGAAAATGCTCACCGCAAATGAATCTGTCGAGTGGCTTCCAGATTTTGCACGTGAGCGCTTCCATAATTGGGTTGTCGAAGCAGACGACTGGAACGTGTCGCGGCAACGGTACTGGGGCATCCCACTACCGATATGGGAGTGTAAGGACTGTGGAGAGAAGAAAGTTATCGGATCCGTCAAGGAACTAAAGCAGCATAGCACGGACATTCCCGATGATTTGCATGCAGTAAATAAAGTCAAGCTGCAATGTAAATGCGGCCATTCCATGACACGAGTCAACGACATCCTTGACGTCTGGTTTGATTCCGGCATTGCTCCATGGGCATCGCTTGGCTACCCGTACAAGAACAAGGCTCTCTTTGAGAAACAATATCCGGTTGACCGCATCAATGAGTCGCAGGACCAGATACGGGGCTGGTTCTATTCCCTCATGTTCTGTGGAATTGGCGCACATGATGCAGTGCCTTACCGGTCCATCTCCATGCCCGGTTGGGTCGTTGATGAGAAAGGAGAGAAAATGAGCAAGTCATTGGGAAATGTCGTCTATGCAAAAGATGCCCTTGATGAACTGGGCGGAGACATTGTCCGGCTCTACCTCTTCAGCGACGTTGCTCCTTATGCACTGATGAAGTTCAGCAAAGAGATTGCACGCAAGGAAATCGGCAAGATCCTGACGATTCTCTGGAACCTGCATGTGCTGGCGCAAAGTCCTGTAGAAGTGCCAAAGGAACTCAAAGAAGTGGAAGATAAATGGCTCCAGTCACGCACCAATACAATCATTACAACGTATACTGAGAATATCGAACGCTTTGAGTTTCATACCGCCGGTCGGGCGCTTGCCTCATTCCTTGTTGAGGACGTGAGCAGGTGGTATGTCCAGCTTGTCCGCGAGCGGATGGATAAGGGAGATGAAGTACCGTACGCGTTGATTCGGAAGGCAGTTCTGACTGCATGCTTATTGCTTGCGCCGGTTGCACCGCATATCACTGATGAGATATACGTCCGGTTACTCGGCTCTTCTGTGCATCTTGCAGCATGGCCCAAAGCGGGAAAGAGGGAAGAAACTATTGAGCAGGAAATGACACAGATCAATGATGTTGTGGTACCCATCCTTGCGCTGCGTGAGAAGATAGCATTGGGGTTACGATGGCCGCTCAAGGAAGTTGTCATTGAGACACCCCATGGAACGACCATGCAAAAATATGCTGAGCTTATCAAAGCACAGACAAACTGCAAGGCTATAACGGTCACACAGTCATTTGCCAAAGCGGGTAAAACAGTTAAAATAGAGGGCAAAAAAATCAGCGACGATTTCGGCAAGAGCGCTCCTGAGATTCTCAAGGCAGTCTATGGACTTGAAAAAAAGGAATTGACAGACGCAGTCATTAGTAACGGCAAATATGTCCTCAGTGTTGGGAATAAAGAATTCGCACTTCAGCGCGATGTCCATTTGGTACTGGAATATGACGTCGCAACTCCGTACAAAGCAGCCGGTTTTGCTGGTGGTGCAGTGTATGTCGATACAACGCGCACGCCAGAGTTGGATGGGGAAGGCTATGCACGGGAAATCATGCGACGCATGCAGCAGCTTCGAAAAGAGATGGGTTTGCAGAAAAAGGACAATATTGTCTGTCACGTTGCATGTGACGCTGCGCTCCTGACCGTGGTGCTACCGCATAGGGACGCGATTCAGGAAAAGATTGGAGCGACTGCATTGACGCTTGCGACAGAAAAACCGACTGAAAAATACCCGCAGACAGTCACTGAAAAAATAAAAGGAAAAGAAATCTGTTTTTATGCAAAGTAGTTACTTTTTTCTGCCTGCAAACAGGTAAATAAGGCTACCCAACCAGCTGAAGCTTAGATTACCTGCCATAGTGATAACCAGCAACCAAAAGACTTTGGTCATCGCATCCTGCTTTGATTTTGCAAGGTCCACAAC
>JACQSS010000060.1 GCA_016211195.1 Candidatus Woesearchaeota archaeon | reverse complement strand
CTTGTTATTCGCGTCGGCAAAAAGGGATCCCAAGAGGAATTTTTGCCTTTACTCGGGGAAGTTATATGCGAACCGGTGGCCACGAAGCGATAGCGAAGGAACTTTTCAATGGGTCCAGCCCGGCAAAACTATTTTAAAGCATACTGGTATGGTATTAGGATGCAAAAAAAGGGGAGTATCACCGAAGAGCAGCTCTTTTTTCTGGCTGATGCAGTCTTCCTGTCATTGATTGCATTGTCTCTCATTTTTTATCTGTCTACGTTGCAAAAAGATACCACGTTTGAGAAAACATATGTTGCACGTGACGTGGCACTACTCGTCACAACATTACAGACCTTTACGGGGGATGGGGTAATTGATTATTCTCTCCCGCTGCCGTTGTCAGTCGAGCTGACCAACGAAGAGATTATTGTCTCAGAAAAAGGCATTGGTGCCATCAAACATCCATTCTCACGAATTCTCACTATTTCGCCACAGAAAGCGAGAGACGTGACGAAGATTACTTTAAGTAAAAAAGGCGGGCAGGTGATGCTTGAATGAGGGGGCAGATCACCGCAACCATGCTCTTGTACACCGTAAAATTCGGCATTGTTGCGTTGGTCATCTTCCTGTTGAAAGGCCTGGCTCCTTATGTGATGATCCTTCATGTTGATACCCATGAAGTTGAGGCACGCATGTTTGTGCAACAGCTTCTGGTATCACCAGCAGGGCTTGTGCAGGATAAAGAAGGATATGTGCACATAGGTGTTATTGATCCCGCCAAGCTTAACAGCCTTGACAACCGAATGCAGTTTGATAAAGCGCTTGCTGCGCGGGTTGTCTTGACTAATCTCACCGGGGGTTCTATTGCAGAGGGCTTCTTCCAGAAGGAATGGTATCGCCTATGGTCTGTGCTTCTTGGCAAGCGGGGTGCAGGTGGGACTGTTAATTACCAGCTAACAAATTACGTTCTTTTTGAGACTGGCAATGGTGCCCTACCTGGACGGTTGACTGTTGATGTGGTGATGCCCCGTGGGTAAGGGCTTTCTCGCAGAGGTACTTCCACTGATTATGACAATGTTCCTCCTTGCATTGCTCCTGCTGATCTTTTTCGCGTGGCTTTCACTATCAATGAAAGAGCGGGTAGGGACCATCTCCAGCGCATCGTCGAAATCGGTCTCTACTTATGAACTGCTGGCACTCCTGCAAACGCCTGTGTCTCTCGAGAATGAGACAATCCTCTTAGGAGATGCGCTCATGCTTGCTGTCGAGAATCCACAGTATAGGCTGCGTGTGCATGATGAGCTCTTCCAATACATGTCTCTTTTTCACGAAGCGTCATTGGCTCCCCTTTGTGGATACCTCCTCCAGTTGGAAGACCTACAAGGTAAGAAGGCGATGGACGTTCATACCATCAACTTTGCCACAACTGCCTACCTTAAGGAAAGTATCCCTTTTCGCCTCCCATCCTATGCGCATCCGGGAAAGACCTATCGGGGTGACTTTGGCACAGAGTGCAGCCAATATTGACCATGAAAAAGGGTGTCTTCTTTAGCCTTGGTTTCGCGCTTATTATCCTTGGTATTCTCGGGAGCGTCGTTCTTATTGTCTCAACAAAGGAAGCGGCCTTCAAGCAACAGACCATTGGCGACTATGCATATCAACTGGTCAATCATTATTATGCCATTGAACTTGAACGGCACACGCTCATGCAAGCTGGCCGCTTCAGCCTGCTCGCAGCTCTGAATGATTCATTGAGCAGAGGCATTTCAACTGATTGTCCATTGCACGATGGTGTTGCTATCTGGTCACAATGCTTTCCAGATGATACCGTAGTTAAGACTGCTCTTGAAGATGCCGCTACCCGTCTCTTTCCTCATTTTCAGAATAGCTCGTTGTACAATCCCGAGAATAATCTTTTTGAGCTTGTCTTGCAAGAGGACGCTCTGCTATTGACAAACCTCCCCCGTGTGCAAATCAAATATGATGTGGAGAACCAAGCACCACCAACAGCAGGAGCGCCTTACCATGCCGTCTCTCCTGTTATTGTCCAATCCTCTCTTCTCCCTGTGACAACAGGACCCTGTCCCCCACCACAACGACCATTGCCGAAGCATTATCTGGATGCCTTTGCGAGGTATCAGCATGCTATTGCACGCGCAGCACAACGCTATGCTGTGGAGCCTGCACTCCTTGCTGCACTCATGACAAAGGAAACAAGCTTTGGAACAAATCCTCAGGCTGATCGTGCAGATGAATATGGCAAACCCCTTCGTGACGGGATCCCTGATTACATTGCAGGTTGTCGTGTCTGTGTCATTGAAGGCTGTCTTGATCATCCGACTGTGGACGATCCCTCAAAGAATACCTGGCGCGCGCCACCGAACAAACCTGACCACAATATCATCTGTGCCGCGGAACGGATTGCTGCGTATAAGGAAAAAATAGCCAGTGGTGTTCCCTTTGGCTGCCTTGCAGACTCCCGCTATAATGGACAAACAGAAGAACTGCTCATCAAGAAACTCGCTTGTACCTATAATAGCGGGCCTGCAAAATACAGCTATGCTGATGAAGTTTATGCATTCTACCTGCAGTGGAAAGACGTTCTCTGTGCGCGAAATCAAGTAAGTGGTGCATATCTGGCGCTGTCTCAGATGTCTGGTAGCAATGTGACCCCTGTACCACAACCAGTATTTCCCCGCCATACGACCTATAGTGTCGCTCCAGCCTTTTCATCGTCACTCCCATTCAATATGTCTCTTATCCATGCCGTTGTCTCCCACGCAAAAAAAATACAGGCTTGTGATTGGAGTAATAGCACGCTGTGCCTCGCAAATGTTTCATTTCTTGAGTCTTCATGTCACAAAAATTTAACCTCTTTGGACAGAACAAAACCCGTTGTCTTTTGCGTTCCCATTCCCTCGTCACAGCTGCATGGAAGATCATTTTACCTGCGCTTTGCTCTTATGCTTCCTGTACCGAAGCCGCTTGTGACGACGGAAAACAAATAAGAGACATTTGCGCAATCTATTTATAGCTAGTGGGATAGCATTTTTGCATGAATGATGCACAACTGACTGAACAAATCAAAGCGCGTAGCGGTCTCAGCGATGCAGACCTTGTACAGCGGGTTGAACAGAAAAAAAATGAGTTGCATGGCCTTCTGTCACATACTGGGGCATTACATATTCTTGCAAATGAATTTGGCATTCAGGCAAAGGAGATTTATACAAGAAAGAGTACTATAGCCGAGCTTGTCCCGGGTATGCGGGGGTTTGAACTAGAAGGGGCTATCGTTCGCATTTATCCTGCGAAAAGCTTTGAGAAGAATGGGCGGAAGGGCAGTGTCGGCAGCTTCCTGTTGCAAGATACCAGCGGGCGAGTCCGTGTTGTGCTCTGGGATGAAAAGACAACACTGCTCTCAACAATGCATGATGGAGATACAGTCATGCTCCAGAGCATGCGCCTGCAGCAGCGTCCAGATGGGGAACTCGAATTGCATAGTCAGCCTTCAAGCCGTATTACGCTCTCAAAAAGTTCTGTTCCCTGCATGTTTCTTTCCCAAGTCGGGCAGGCAGCAACTGCATCAGTCTATGGCACTATTGTCGCTGTTCATGATTTACGCTTTTTTGAACAATGCCCACAATGCAGGAAGCGACTGCAGAATCAGGGTCAATGGGTATGTCCTGTGCATGGTCCTCAATCCCCCCACTATGGCTACCTTCTCTCTCTTGTCATTGATGATGGAACCGCAACGATGCGGGTTATTCTCTTTGCCCAGCAAGCAGACATTCTCTTGGGCATGAACTCCCAAGGCGTGCTGGCACTTCGTGATAATCCTACCGGGTTGCCCGACATCAGGAAACAGCTTCTGGGGAAGGATGTGGCTCTCCGATGCAATGTACAGAAAAATGATTTGTTTTCACGGGTTGAATTGCATGCCACTGCCGTCTCTGTTCCTACTGCAGACGATGTCCTGCAGATGTTAGAGCAGATGGCATAATTTTATATCCCCGTTTTCCTTATCTCTTTGGATGATGTATTATACGCATCTTGCATTCGCCTTCCTGGCAGGTCTCTTTACATACACGTTCTCGCCCCCGCTTGCCCCCATCCCTTATTTTGCTCTTGTGCTTCTTGGTGCGCTGCTCCCCGATATTGACCATCGAGAAAGCATTATCAGCAAATGGATGTATCCCCTTGCATGGCTCATCACTTTTTTCTTCCGACATAGGGGGATTATCCACTCACTCTTCTTTATCACCGCCCTATTTTGGACAATTTCCTCATTATTTGGTGTTGTCTATGCAATACCACTTTGTCTGGGTTTCCTGAGCCACGTTCTGATCGATAGCCTGACTGTCCATGGCATCAACTACCTGTATCCGTTGACGACGCTCAAAATCTCCGGTTTCATTGAGACTGGGAAAGCTGGTGAATTCATGCTTTTTCTTGTGTTGCTGGCATTAATCGCGATGAAAATCTTCTTCTGGTAGCCACTGGACACTGGACATGTGCGCGTGAGCTATATAAGTCATCTGGCAATTTGTACAACCATGCCAAAAATGGCTGAAAAAAAATCCGAAAGGAAGGTGGAACGCATGGAAAAACAAACACAACAGGCCCCGGAAAGGAAATTCAGTACTGGTGCAATTCAGGTAACTGTGTGGAAAAACACAGGGACCTCAAAGGATGGCAAGCAACACGAATATCGCACATTCGGCTTTGCACGGCGCTACTGTGATAAGACCGGCGCATGGAAGTCAACGGCATCCCTCCGTGTAAATGATTTGCCAAAAGCGATAGTTGCACTGAACAAGGCATACGAGTTCGCGATTTTGCGGGCGCAGGCTGAAGAAGAGGAACTTGTCATATAGACAAGTATAATAATGAGGTGAGATTCATGAAAGCAAAAGCACGACAAGACGAGTTAATTCCGCGCATGGGGATGGATGAAATGGATGAACTGGTTGATGGAGAGACTGTGAGCGAGAAGAAGGTTGAGGCTGGGAAGGCAGTCACGCTTGAGGATTTACCGGGTGTTGGTCCCGCCACCATAGAGAAATTGCGTACAGTGGGGTTCGGTGACATCATGGCCGTCGCTGTTGCCACTCCCGGTGAGCTCATTGATGCAACAGGCATGAATGAGGCGGCAGCCAAGAAACTCATTGCCGCTGCGCGCAGCGGCCTTGTGATGGGCTTTGAGTCCGGCGAGGACCTGCTCAAGAAAAGGCAGAACATCCAACGCATCAGCACAGGAAGCAAACAATTTGACACTTTGCTCGGTGGTGGCTTTGAAAGTGGAGGCATTACTGAATGCTTTGGTGAGTTTGGCAGCAGCAAGACACAGATTGCGCATCAGCTGGCTGTGAATGTCACAAAACCCAAGGAGCTCGGTGGTCATGATGGCTGTGTTGTCTATATTGACACAGAAACAACATTCCGTCCTGAACGCATCATTGAGATGGCAAAAGGAGCTGGTGCAGACCCTCAGTTGATCTTGTCACGCATCAAGGTTGCCCGTGCATTCAATTCCGACCACCAGATGCTCCTCGCTGAGAAAGTCGAAGACCTGCTGAAAAAGGAGAATCTACCTGTCAAGCTGGTTATTGTGGATTCTCTGACTGCTCATTTCCGTGCAGAATTTATCGGCCGGGGCTCGCTTGCCGAACGGCAGCAAAAGCTCAACAAACACATGCACGTCTTGTCCAAGCTTGCGGACATCCACAATCTTTGCGTGTATGTGACTAATCAAGTGATGGTGAAGCCGGACATGTTCTTTGGTGACCCGACTACAGCGATTGGTGGCCATATTGTTGCCCATAATTCGCAGACACGTGTTTATCTGCGGAAAGGCAAGAAAGGCAGCAGAGTTGCGAAGCTCATTGATTCACCCTATCTTGCAGATGGGGAATGCATGTTCTTTGTGACGCAGGACGGCCTCAAAGACCTGTAGTTTTAAATAGAGACTTTTCTTTTTTTTCTTGATGAAACATAGTTTCCCCATTATCAGTACCTTGCTCTTGCTGTTTTTCAGTGCCCAGGCATTCGGACTTGTTATCCTGAATAATTATGTTGATTACTCCCAATCCCTTGAACAGAAAACGCTTGTCCTGCGTCCCCTGCCATTTGCCATCGAGCGTCCAGAGGTGGCACCAGAATATTCCTTTGCATACATTCTGTCTGGGGTCTTGGTTGCCACTGCGCTGATTCTCCTTCTCATCAAGTACGGCCAGGTGAACATCTGGAAGTTCTGGTACCTCTTGTCTGTTGTCTTCTGTCTACTCGTTGCAGCGGGTGCTTTTTTCTCGGATAATGTGAGCTTCCTGTTGGCACTGGTTTTCGGTACATGGAAAGTATTTCGTCCCAACGTCATTGTCCATAACCTGACAGAGCTACTTATCTATGGGGGACTGGTTGTGGTCTTTGCTCCCGTGTTGACCTTTTCAAGTGTTGTCCTTTTGCTGGTGCTGATCTCATGCTACGATATGTATGCGGTATGGAAAAGCAAGCATATGGTTACCATGGCTCATTTTCTTGCAGAAACAAGAACATTTGCAGGTTTGTTTCTCCCATACCAAACTGCTCAAGTCCCTGCAGGTGCAATACCGGTTAAGGGAAAAATACGCAATGCGGTTCTCGGTGGGGGGGATATAGCATTCCCGTTGTTATTTACCAGTGTTGTCTTCAAAGAATTACTCCTTGGCTCTGTTGTCGGGTTCTATTGGAAATTACTGATTGTTCCCCTCGCAGCAACTATCGCTCTCGCTCTGTTGTTTGCTTATTCCAAGAAAGATGTGTTCTATCCTGCCATGCCGTTCCTGTCTGCTGGATGTTTCGTTGGCTATGGTCTCGTGTGGTTAATGCTGTGAATTCACCGCCTCCTGCAATAGACCACATTATACACTGATTCTTTATCCTTCTTGACAGAAAGCACATCCCCTTCCACGAGCGAAGAGAGCGACCGCCCCGATGGCAAAAGGAGTTCCCCCTCATTGCCCGTAATGCATTCGCGCTCCGGAAAGAGGTAAGATAAATTGCTGGGCCGCGAGCCAAGGATTTTCAACAAGCCATCTTCACGACTAATGAAGAAATCATCAGCTTCCTTGGAAATTTCTCCCCAGTGGATATACTTCACTTGTATGACTGAATAACTACCTACCATTCATACCACCCTCGGAAATCCAATTCCTCACTATTCATAACCATTTCGTTACTGCAAGCACTATTTCACAATCACAGAAGAAGAATACGGTGTGAGCGACAAGGTCATGCCTTCTTTTGCAGCAATGACCTGGATGCCCGTCAACCGCTGGATTTCACGTGCTTCATATAACGGTTCTGCACGCATCATTTTCATGCCATAATGAGTGATAATAGCCAACTTCGGCTTGACAGTGTTAATAATGCGGATTGCATCATCTGTATTGAGATATCCGGCAGTGACTACTCCTTTTGGATTAAGAACATTCAAAATCAAAACGTCTGACCCTTTGTATGCCTGCACCAATCCATCTCCATAGCTCGTGTTGCCTGTGTAAGTGATAATACTATCCTTTGTCGCAAATGACATGCCCAAACCCATATTGTCCTTAGTCGGCAGGCCCAGCATGTCCACTTCTTCAATTCCCACTTTTTTCCCAGGCTCCATCACAATGACTCGCTCAAGCCAGTCTTTATATTGGAGCAGCAGCGGAGACGTTTCTGCCAACACACTGGCATTGGCAAGCAACACACCCCTCTTATCCAGACCGGCCGCGGTCATCGCGTCAATGACTGCATTGACATCACTACACTGCTCTATTCTCGGAGATGAAATAATAATCGCTGTATTCTCCCGGAAATTGAATCGGCAATTCCCCGCCTGCACCAAGGAACCCGGACCCGGGTCTATCAGAAAAAATTGGTCATCGTATTCAAGGACAATACCGCCCGCACTTTTATTGTACTTGTAGAGGACCGCGTTTTCACCAGCAGTGCCGAGAAATGTGAGACGGGTAGCCATTTCACCAGGCAATCTCAAGCGCTACATAAATGTTATTGTGCAGCAATAGGTATGTTTACGTATAATGGGGCTTGGGCTATAAGTGACTACAAAGTAGCCGTGCCAATTACCATTTCTCTGGATGGTGTATGCGCTGCGCCCATCGCGCCGGCTGGTAAGACGTGCTCGCCAGCCCCTAGGAGGATATTCTTTGCTGCGTTGAGGTCCGCATTAATGATAATCTTTAAGAATAAGAATTCCCTCTACTCCTCGGGTGATCGTGGTGGTAAAGAAATGGGCAATTGGGAAAATTGTGCGGATACTTGAGCCGGCCAAGACCGGAGGCCTTCTGGGTTCCATTGAGCGGGATAATGGGGCTCTTACCGAGTTCAGGAAGAATGATTTGCATCCAGATGTGCAGCTTCGACTGAAAGAAGGAACACTCAGTCCTGAGAAGCTGCTTGGGTGGGACGTTGATTTTGTGCCCGATGGAAAAGGTGGCGTTATAGACGGTACCATCAAGCAGCGAATAACCATTATGAAATAAGGCGCACTTTTGTCCCGATAACGCAGAGTGCCTGTTGATCAGTTAATGGGATAACTTTGTATTCTGTCTTTTTCACATAATCTTGGATAATCTCTTTTTCTTTGTCACAGTAATGAGGAGAGACAATAATGTCAGTCAGCCCGAGACCAGTGATATCTTTTATCTGGATATCGTTCTCATCAAAGGGTGCAGCAATCCCAATCTCGGGTCCAGCGATAATACTTCCGGCGCTCACCCCCACATAAACCTTGCCGTTTGCAACGTCCTCCTTAATCTGTCTATCAAATCCACTGGCCCGCAGTTGATAGAGAAGATAAAAAGTGTTCCCTCCGCAGACATAGAATGCATCATAGTGTCCAAGTGGCTTTTTTAGTGTGCAGTCGATAACATTTTGGGGAAGAATGCCCAATGCAACCAGTTCCTTTCGTGATTCATCGACGTGACATTTCTCCTCACTTGTCCGTGCTGCAGTCGGGATGAACAGGACCTTTATCTCATTGGGTTCTTTTCCAACGAGTTCGAGGAATTCTTTTCCTATAATGGGGTTTGAAAATCCTGTCGACGTCAGTAGGAGCTTCTTCATGGGATCGTGAAGATGCAATAACCTTTAAAAACTTTCTTCTTTTTTGGTTCGTGGGCAGGCTATGCCGGGAGGGTAGCTCTCTCCTGTGACCGTGAACGAGCTCTACGCGGGGCGAAAGGTAAGGGAGCGGCAATAGGATGGGTGTGCGTGTCTTCCTTTGGACTATGACTTTCTGTCCTGCAGGATTGGGTGCGTATAGAACCGAGTCAGGCGCTGACGCGAGCAGCTCTTATATGCGCAGCTGGTGCTTGCAGGGGTGCGGAAAGGAGAAGAAAGGAAGGGAACACCGCAGCCATGCTGTTGTCCATCTTTTATCGCGCCTGCCCACTTCTTTTTAGTTGCTCAAGCCTTCTCGGTAAATACTCTTTAAAGTAGTCAAAGAACGTGTTTTCATCCTCAAAAACAACCCGTGCACGGTCCATAAAAGGGCTTGTCATGGACCGTGCCCTCGGGTAGATCACAAAGGTATTCTTCCCCGTCTCAAGACCGCGGACCGTTTCATCGCTCACTCCCCGCGACAAGCCAGTTCCCGGAGGATAATACGCGACAAGATCAGATGCATCCACACCAATGTACCAATTCAAGTCCCTATGATTTGTTTGTCTTCTTATAGCTATTTCAACCCGCTGGTCAAGGTTCTCTCCTGTTTCCATGTCAATGCTCCTCGGATCAATAATAGGGAGCGTTCCCCCGTTGAGTGTTTTTCCGAACTCTAATAACCTTGCCTTGAATTCACTTATCTTCTGGTTTTGCTCCTTTGTGATGCCCGTCATCGGCATCTGGAAATAGATCTGGAATTTGTTATAGAGGAGACTATCAATCATATCAGGTTCATGCCCGCTTGGTAAGACATAGAATGGCCGGACATATTTATCTGCCCACCCTTTCGTGATATTGACCTCAATGTTCTGCCAGAGCAGCAAATCCCGCAAATCGTGGTCTTGAATTCTCCCCTGTTCTGTGCGCATCTGCCGCTTTTTGATGCTGGATGGCTTATCGATAATCGTGATGTACATATCTGCATTAATCATATCAAGATGCTTCCAGTCAAATGCATTTTCAAACACATGGTCCCAGAAGAACTGTGCATGTGTATCAATGACATATCGCGGATATTCTTTTTTTTCTATCTCTTCCTTGATTTTTGCGAAAATTTTGTCCCGTAAATTATCAAGAATGATGGGATTGAGATTAAGAAGGTTCTCCGGAGAAAACGGCACCCTGTTCTTTGCTGGTTGAACGGCTTTCTCCATCAAGTCTCCGGTTGAGAAAACCTTCGCCCTGTGAATATCTGCATAACCGCCACAGATCTTTTTGCTCTCGCTGCCTGATATCCCGGTGATAACAATAACCTTTGGATTTTCTGCCATAGATCCTCCTCGTTCTGCCGGCAATCTTGTGAGTTATATAAAAGATGCTATTCCTGTCCGTTTATTGCCTAGTTGGGTTT
>JACQSS010000063.1 GCA_016211195.1 Candidatus Woesearchaeota archaeon | reverse complement strand
TTTGCAAAAGAACAGAAGGCTATATCCATCAGCGAGTTTTTTGAGAAGAACAAGCACCTTCTTGGCTTTGACAATCCTACAAAGTCGCTGCTTATGGCTGTCAAGGAGGCTTGTGACAACAGCCTAGATGCCTGTCAGGAAGCTGGGATACTTCCTGATGTTATCGTAAAAATAAAGAATGTGAAAGAGGATATTTACGAAGTAAGCGTGCAGGACAATGGTCCCGGCATAGTCAAGGAGCAGCTGCCGCGCGTGTTCGGGAAGCTGCTCTACGGCAGCAAGTTCCACAGGCTTTTTCAGTCGCTGACAGCAGACGAGCCTGTGCTAGTTTTGAACGAAGGAAAGGCTGCGCTTACGGCAATAGGTCCTCTTGTTGATAGCTATATCGGCACTGAGGGCGTGCGCGAGATAAGCGACCGGGAAATATTTGTGCCTGCCTTTGATCCTAAATCTAAGCGCTACACAATAAAAAAAGTATCACATGTTATACGGCACAAGAGAGAAAACGAGATCCTGCGAATCAAGCTGGCAACAAACAGGGAGATAAAAGTCACGGGCTGCCACAGCCTTTTTACGCTGGATACAAACACGCTGAACGTTCAGGAGACGGAAGCACGAAAGCTGCGCCAGGGTGATTACATTATCGTGCCCAGACAGATTCCGGCGCTGGGTGAAATCAGAGAAGTCAATGTGCTGGATTATCTGAGCAGCGATAATATCAAAAACAAATGGCTTTATGTTTATGGGTTTGACAGGGCATTCCTGCAGGACTTGTTCTTCCGAGCAGAGGTCATTCACAAAAAAACGGACAAATCAAGAAGATTCTATAGGATTGGCGCAAAAGATGGCGAGGTAGACATTCTAGACGACTCTATGAAACAGTATGTTAAAATGGGATTTCTGCCCCTGCATCTTGTACTCAGACTGGGCCTGAAAGATGCTGCAAAAGGCTGCGTTATCCGGAGCTACAAACACGGAAAAAAGTACGAATTTCCTGTAGACGTGGAACTAAGCCCCAGCTTCATGCGCTTTCTCGGCCTTTACGTGGCTGAAGGCCACACGGACAGAAGACAAATAGGCTTTACTTTTGGCAAGCACGAAATGCACCTTGTCGATGAAATTGTGCACTTTTCAGCGCTACTCGGCCTAAACTTTACAGTAGAGCAGAGGGACAGATCAGTAAGGGTAAAAATTTTCGGAGAGATTTTGAGCAAACTCATGGGGGAATGGTGCGGAAAAGGTGCCAAAGCCAAGCGCGTACCCGAATTCGTATTCAGGTCAGCACCTGAATTGAGAAAGGCTTTCATTCGGGGCTATATAGAGGGGGATGGTCATGTGCGCGAGGACATCATTTACATGACCACCGCAAGCAGACAGCTTGCAAATGAGGTCCTTTATCTTTTACTCACGCTGGGCTTGGTAGCCTCTGTGCAGAAGAAAGAGTTTCGCGGGCTGGGAAAGACGCCATCTACTTGTTTTGTAGTGCATTTCCAGAGAGGTAGGCGCGCGAGAGCGTACGAAAGGATACCACTATCGTTAATTGACAGCACATCAGCTGGAACCGTTGCCCCCCAAATCACACGGCTGATGCAAGTCATAGGTGTTGAAAAGGCTGATATCGCAAAGAAGTATTGGAGTATTCTTGACCATTCAAAGGCGGACGTGCTTTATTCGCTGAGTGAACTGAAAGGGATGTCACAAGGCAGGATAACAAAGACTCACATCAACCGTCTGGCAGAACTGGGATTTATTCAAGAACAGGGTGGTTTGTACGTGCTTCTTCCAGCAGCAAAAGAATTTATCAGAAGGGTAAGCAAGCTCATAGAATTCACGAGCTCGGATCTCTGCCTGTTGCCTGTAAAAGAAATTGAAATATTAAACGGGGGCTACGAGTACGTCTATGACCTCTCTGTTCCAGGGTATGAAAATTTTGTGGGAGGATGGGGAGGAATTGCATGCCATAACAGCCGCGGGCAGCAGGGCATCGGGATAAGCAGCGTCACGCTCTACTCGCAGCTAACCACTGGCGAGCCAACAAAGGTGTGGTCAAAGATAGAGAGCCAGAAGAAAACGCATTATATTGAACTGCATCTCAATACCGTGACAAATGAGCCTGACATCATGAAGCAGGAAGATGTAGACAAAGACCTCCTGGGTGAGCATGGCGTCAAAGTAGTAATGACCCTGCATGGCAGATACAGGAAAACAGTTGAGGACTACCTGAAGCAGACATCTGTATCAAATCCTTTTGCAAAAATTCTTTACACAGCGCCTGATGGGACAAAGACAACATATCCGCGATCAGTAAACGAGCTGCCAAAGCCGCCTAAAACAATGAAGCCGCATCCATACGGCATGGAGTTCGGCGTCCTGCAGAGGCTGCTGCAGAACACAAGCTCGCGGACTTTGCTCTCCTTTTTGACAAACGAATTTTCATCTGTCGGCATGCAAAGTGCGAAAGAAATTTGCAAAATAGCTAAAGTCCAGGCAGACACGAAACCATCAGATCTGGACAGGGCTGCTATTGAAAAGATCATAAAGGCTATGCAGAGTGTAAAAATACAAAGACCGCCGCTGGACTGCCTGTCACCTATCGGTGCATCGGAAATGGAAAGAAGCCTTAAAAAAGAATACCCTAATGCTGAATTTGTGACTGCGATAACACGAGAGCCTAGTGTGTACAGGGGATTTC
>JACQSS010000062.1 GCA_016211195.1 Candidatus Woesearchaeota archaeon | reverse complement strand
TCCGTAGTGAAGAATGAGTTACCTCAGACCAATTGGTTCTTCACAGGTATCTGGTGAGAACTGCGACTTCTTTATAAATCTTCCTTACTTTTGGGAGCGTTGAAAATTCGTGATGGCCATCAATTCTGTGGGCATTGACTTGTTCAGTAGCATGCAAAAAGGAGATTCCAAGAGGCATTTTTGCTATTACTGTGGAAGTAGCATGCGAACCGATGGCCCTTGGGAAGGAACTTTTCAACGCGGCCTTACTTTTGACCCAAGAACTCAAAGAACTGAGTTATCTTGTCTCCCATATATGGTGGCATGGTCTCCACGACGCATAGAGGGACTTCCTGTTCTGTTTTGGTGTCAAATGCCTTGAACTCTGTCCCTGTGATGAGCAGGAGCATGGGAAACTGGGGAAACTCCTGCCCCATCTCACCGATGTAGAAAGATGCCTGGTCTCTAAAGCCCTGTGACGTTCCCTGCAGATACGGAATAAGGATCAGGTCTGGATTATTATGCAGATAGCCCAACTCCCTGCCCGGTGACATTGCCCGCTCCAAGAGCGAATTTGGAACCGTCATATTCGAGAGATAGCCCGCTTTATACTGCACGGCGACAAGCCCGCCCCGGTGCTCGCTCTGGTAAAATAACTTCGCAGGTGTGCGCTTGCAATAGAAATTGATAATCTCCTGCAAACCGCTTGTAATAGTTAAATCCATAATAGCTACCAGCACGCCCCTTAATATATCCTTTGCGTTAATTTGTAACTACTAACAAGTAAATAACAAATGGAAACTTTTATAAAGGGGTAGCCGTTCCCCCTGTAAAATGCTTAGCAAAGAATTTTTGAACAAAGTCAAGGATTTTGGGTTGAACTCATATGAAGCAAAGATATGGGCTGCTATTTTGTCTAGGGGCATATCCACAGCATCAGAGCTGTCTGACATCTCGAACGTCCCACGTTCACGTGCCTATGACGTGCTTGAGTCCCTTGAGAAGAAGGGATTCATCATCATGAAGCTGGGCAAGCCCATCAAATATATTGCGGTGCCGCCCGAAGAAGTCATCCATCGCGTGAAGAAACGCATTGGTGAAGAAGCTGAGCAGCGCGTCAAGCTGGTGGAATCCATTGAACGCTCAGATGTTTTGGACGAACTGAAACTGCTCCATCAGGGTATCCAGCACATTGACCCGACAGAGTTGTCGAGCGCCATCAAAGGGCAGGAGAATATCTATAATCATCTCTCGTCCATGATCAAAGGTGCCAAGCAGTCAGTTACTCTTGTCACGAATGAAGAAGGCCTGCGCCGCAAGGCAGAGGCATTGCGTCACTCTTTCGAGATTGCCCAGCGTCGTGGCGTGAAAATCGAAATCTTTGCGCCCTTCACCGAAAAGAACAAGAAAGCAGTTGAAGCACTGAAGAATCTTGCAATGCTCAAGAGTGTCCCTTTCCATTCACGGTTCTGCATCGTGGACAATGAATCCCTGCTGTTCATGCTGGTGGAGGACATCCATGCGGCATACGATACAGCAGTGTTTGTCAAGTCCCCTTATTTTGCCGGCACTGTGAAAAGTCTCTTTGATGCGTCACTGAAATAAACTTTCCTGTCCAAAGGATTAAATATGTGCATGCTCCTCCTTAGGCATGCGTGGCAGATTTCTACAGATGCGAGATGCGACGCTCTACTATGAGCGGACCAAGGGGAATCCGACACTCGTCTTTCTCCATGGTGCTACACTAAACCACACCGTCTTTGATTATGCCCGTCACTACTTCATTCGAAAGGGATATGGCACTCTGGCAATCGATATGCGGGGCCATGGCCTCTCCACTGCTTTTAATGAACCAGAAAAATACACGCTTCCTTCATATGTGCGTGACCTTGAATCTATCATCGATCATGAAAAAGTGAAAGGTCACGTCCTTGTGGGCTATTCTGCCGGATCAATGGTGGCACAGCAATATGCATATGAGAATCCGGATAATGTTCGCGGTCAAGTGTTTGTCGCAGGCATGTACGACTTCAAGAAAGCCTTTGTACGCGATCCGCTGCGGCGTGCCCTCTACATGGGGCGGGAGTTCCTCTTCTGGGTTGTTGCGCAATATAATCAGCTTGTCTCCACAGGAACTCGCTACTATCCAAATTACTGTGGACGACCATTTCCATCACTTTGCCCGGCATCCTTCGTTGCCATGGCCGTTCGTCACACGCCACCCGATGCAGTCAAAACATACAGGGTGTTTGGGGATGCATTCCTTGAATGGAACACAGAACCCGTTCTGTCGCATTTGCGCAAGCCGACGCTCATTCTTGCAGCTGAACATGATGTGCTCATCCCTTTGCCCACAGCATATGAATTGGCAGGTAAGCTGCCTCTGCCCACAACACCACGTGTCATTGCCGGTGCGAACCATGGGCTCGTGTTCACGCACCCCCGGCAAGTGAATCTGGCGCTGAAGCACTACCTTACAACTTTATAGCGGGGAATATTTATATAGTTCTTTTCCTGCTAGGTGTATATGAAAAAGGAGTGGTTGATGGTTGCTTTTCTCTTGGCTAGTGTGGTCCTCGCTGTTGAGATTGGTCCTGAAAACCCGCCCGGTGATTTTGCTGATCCAACCGCTATTCTGTCTGTCTCGCCCACCACACTTACCTTTTCTGCGTCGGAGACTGAAAAAGCTATCACCGTCACTGCACGCGATCCATTTGTCTACAAAGAGGTTTACTTATGCAAGACTCCGTGCAGAAACCCTTTGGACTGGGCAAAGCTGGGAGAGTTTCAGGGAACTGTCCGCTCGGGGAATTACCTTGATGGAAGCAGTGGCCTAACGAAACAATTCATGCTCAATAAGGCGCTCCTGAGCAAGCGCAATAATTTCATTGCAGTGTACACCTGTAAAGGGATTGGTAATTGCAATGGCAAACGGTGGGTAAAGCAGAAGTTCACTGTTGATTTAGGGGATGAATGTACACCTCCATGCCCAGCGACCAAGAAATGTGATGTGGGGACGAGAGCGTGTGTTGATTGTCTTGCTGATGCAGATTGTTCTGCAGGGAAGAAATGCGGACCGACTAAGACGTGTGTGACTTGCCTTGCTGATGCCGACTGCCCTACTGGTCAAAGGTGCACGGCAAACCAGTGCGTCCCTGCGGTCTCGTGTATAGCACCGCCATCCGGGCTTATCAGTCGGTGGTCAATGGATGACCTCGGGCAGATTGGGACCATCACGACGGGCATAGCCCTGCGTTCTGTATCCGAGCATATACACCGGTATGACGGGATGCTTAATTTTGGTCAAAATGCCGCACAGTATCGCCCGGGCAAAATCAAGGAAGCTGTCTTCCTTGACGGGACGAATTACATCATACTAGTTCCGTATCGTTCCATCTGGGACTTTGGGCCAAATGAGTTTACTCTCGCACTCTTTGCAAACTTTGATCTAGTGAAGGGAGGGACAAAGGAAGCGTTCCCAAATACGTTCATGGCTCAAGGCACAGGAAATAACAAATGGGTCTTTTCTTACGGGGGCGGTCTGCTGAATTTCCATATGGCTACGCCAACAGGCTCAGTCTTCCTTGGGGTGCCATTTGCTCCAATTCAAGGTAGGTGGCACCATCTTGCAGTCACGCGCAGTGGCAGTACATTTACATTCTATGCAGATGGGCAGCAAATCGGTGTGGCGACTGACAGTAGGCCACTTCCCATGCCAAAAGTGCAACTCCGGATTGGTGCTGCGTCATCTACCAGCTTGTTCAAAGGAGGCCTCGACGAGGTTGACATCTATAACAATGCATTGTCCGGTGAGCAGATACGCGACATTGCTACAACTCCTAAATGCCCCTTTGCAGATTGCCTTGATGGTGTTTCCAATGGGGGGGAGACAGGGAGAGATTGTGGCGGGCCATGTGAGGCCGGGTGCAACGTGGGGGAGGGATGTAATACCAACGCTGACTGCGCTTGGGAAGCTATTTCTCAGCCCTACTGTGATTCTGCAACGAAGAAATGTACCAAGAAAGCCACATGCAGTGATGGAATCCAAAACCAGGGGGAGCTGGGTGTTGATTGCCAAGGCCCCTGCTCAGCCAAGTGCCCTGTGAATACACCCTGCACATCTGATGTGCAGTGCACAAGCAATTATTGTCATCCAATAGCGAGGCAGTGCCAGGTTCCAAGTTGCTCAGATAGTGTGCAAAACCAGGGGGAGCTGGGTGTTGATTGCCAAGGCCCCTGCACAGCCAAGTGTCCGACCGGAACGTCATGCAGCAGTGATGCACAGTGCACAAGCAATTTCTGCCATCCGACAGAGCGCGTCTGTAAGACGCCGACGTGTACTGACCGTATTAAGAACCAGAACGAGCAGGGCATTGACTGCGGCGGGCCTTGCCCGGCTGGTTGTGGACCAATTTACTCCTATGTTGCGAAAGATGGCATTAACAGTTGCACAGCACAACAGACGTGTGCTGCACGGGCGAAGAAATATGATGGAAGTTCTTTCTGTTTCCCGTATGGTAATGGTATGGCTCGATATTATGATGGGCCAAAATCGTACTCTTTCAATGTGCCGGCCTCGGGCAGTTATCGTGCACGGGTGAATCATATTCTCTGGACTGGCGGAAACCTTCCAAGTACAAACACCGTTACCATGTCTCTTGATGGCCGGCAACTTTATTCTAGGAGCGTTACCATCAGTGGTAGTGAGTATGGCAAGCAACTCTGCGCAGAGGTTTGTTATGATCTTGGGTCGACTATTCCCTGTGATCCGGTGATGCTGAACTTAGGTTCTCTTGCTGCGGGAACCCACACATTAACGATTGCTATTAGTCCTTATCCCGGGTATGGAATGACTCTTGGCTTAGATATCATTCCAGGATAGTCGGTTTTTGACGGAAAACAATAGAAAGGTTTATATAGTAT
>JACQSS010000061.1 GCA_016211195.1 Candidatus Woesearchaeota archaeon | reverse complement strand
GTCTATGGAAGAAAAAAAACCTGATCGTGATGCCTTCCTGCAATCTATTGACAGAAGGCAGCGACATTCTCACGAGCAAGCCATTAAGCCCTTTCCTGAAGAACACGGACGATTTCGAAGTCTATATTGCTGACAAAAGTCATTACTATTTCGGTCCTGTCCGCAAACTCAAAGACATCACGTAAATTTTATATAATCTCCCCATCCGTCTCCATACCATGAGGGGGTTATGGCTTATTCTCGTCTTTGCCTTGCTGCCGCTCTCCCATGCACTAGAGCAGGACGCTGCATTGGCAGTCATTCTCAATGATACCATCACGACCCAGACAATGTATACAAAGCTGTTCAAAGTCAGTAATAAACATCCTTCGCAGGGCAAGCTTGATGTGTCAGTATCCTACGTTCTCCGGAAGAATGGTGAAAAGGTAGTGGTTGGTTCATTTGCAAAAACGCTCAACAGGTATACGACGGTCGACACAGGCACGCTGACCGTCACTGAGCCAGGTGAGTATGTCCTCTGCGGGCAGATTATGGAGAATGATGCTGAACTGCAGAATAATGAGGCCTGTAAGACAATCATTGCTGTTGGAGATGGTGTCTCTCAGGACAGCGAACAGGAGCCTGAGCCGTGGAATAAGCCCTCCCCACCCCCGGCACCTCTTGTGAACAAAATGCCATCAGCAACAAAAAAGCCTTGTCGGCAATGTGACCATCTTGTCTTTGTTGTGAATGCAACACAAGTCTCCAGTGGAATACGTCTGGCGGCAACCAGTAATGTGTCAGGCATGTCCTATAGCATTTCCATCCAGAAGAGCAAGAAGAAAGTGTATGGTCCGACTTTTTTGCATGATGACGTTGTTCCGTACCTGCCAGAGAAAGATGGCCTCTACACGCTGGAGGTCACTGCCCATCACGGGGCTGAGCAGCGAACGCAAACATATTCTCTCTTCCTTACTGCACCTCATGGAAAAAAATCACCTACTGGTGCAGTTGTCCGCCAGCAGAGCCCAGTCACGTTGCCTGTCTTCGGATTCTTCTTTGTGCCGTTGCTTTTTCTTGCAGCATACATTGTAATAAAAGAAAACTAAATCCCCCACGTCTGATTTTCTTTCCGCTTGATCGCTGCAAGTTCCTTAAGCACGTCTATTTCCCGGTCAGTCAGAAATTTCTTCAGGTCCTTTAGCTTGCGAAATTCTGGTTCAGTAACATCAGCCAACAAGATGTCACCTTCATGAAGATTCCGGCCAATCGTTACCCTATCCAGTGACATGGCTATCTGTTCTCCTTCCTGTGCTACAGAGACATTTTCCCTTTCCTTCTGCATAGCCTTGATGGTAGTTATATCTTGTCCCTGCACGTTTAGGAGCGTTGTTCCGGCCTTCACCTTTCCGGCGACAATCTCGACACCGCAGATAGCAGGATTGCTTTGCCTGAACACATAGCCGGGCATGATACGCATCTTGCACGGCCGTACCAAGGCGTCAAGTTGCGCAGCTTCTTTGCGCTTGATCGTTTCATTCATCCACACTTCATAATCATCAAGCAGCCGGTAAATGACGTTGTTACTAAATACCTTTATCTTTGGTGCTTCGATGTCGCTTTTGACATTGAATCCGAGCACAACAGCATAGAGCGGCTCAGTTTCTATATTCGCCTCTGCATCAGCAATGTCCTTCTTGGAAATCGGACCAATACCCGTTCGCTTGATGGGGATGTTCTTCTGGCGCAGGAGCAGGCTCAACGCCTCGAGGCTACCGAGGGTGTCTGCCTTGATAACAACGCCTTCCTTGTCTGTTTCAATGACAACCTCCTCTATCTCCTTCATGATTTCTTGTGTTAACGTAGCTGCATCCTCTTTTGCGCATGCGCGCAGAGGCATGCCAGCCATAGCCCTATCCAATTCAGGAGCCGAAATCTTGACCCCGGTTGCAGCGCTGGCTTCCTTGACGGCTTGGTACTTTGTCCTCCGGTCACGCATCTCGGCCAGTGGTGCTGGTTCGAACAGTGCGCGTACCTTCGTGATAATTGGCTTGTCAATACTCCCAATGACGATAGTGTCATTGACTTTGATCGTACCATCATAGATAATGACGTCGACTGTCTTGCCAAGACCTTTTTCTTCCTTGACTTCAAGCAGCGTTCCTTTTGCACAGCCCTGCGCATCAACGCGGAGTCCCTGCTCAAGGAATCTTTGCGCAAGCCCGGCAATGACCATCAACAACTCAGGAACACCTTCTCCGGTTATTGCAGAAAGAGGGATAATCCCCACCTGTTTTGTATAATCTTCAACACGGTCAAAACGCTCAGCCTGAAAGCCAAGTTCGCTTAACCGTGCGACGAGCTCATACAGTCGTGTCTCGACAGTGCCTAGCGTCTTCGGGTCCTGTCCATTGATGTCGTCAATAATGCTCTCCGTCTTGGTTTTCCAGCTGGGGATAAGATCTATTTTATTCGCCGCGACCACAAATGGTGTCTTGTACGTCTTGAGAATCTCTATAGATTCAATGGTCTGCGGTTTGAAACCCTCATTGATATCAACTACGACGATGGCAATGTCCGCGATGTTTCCTCCCCGTTTGCGGAGGCTGGCAAATGCAGCATGGCCCGGCGTATCAATGAAGAGAAGGCCGGGAATAGTGAACGCCATCTTGAGCGCACTAAGCCGTCCACCGCACAGGCGCTTGATTGTGTCCATGGGAACAATTGAGGCACCAATCGCTTGTGTAATGCGCCCTGCTTCGGTCTCGACAATGGTGGTACCCCTGATATAATCAAGCAGGCTGCTTTTTCCGTGGTCCACGTGGCCGACGACCACGCAGATAGGGCTTCGTGTTTTTGCCATTTTTCACTACCTTGAAAACGCTTTTTAAAGGTTTTTCCGACGCTTTAAATAAATTGCTTTTCGTTATCAGTCCATCGCCCACTATGAGCCAATGACACAGCAGCAAGAAAAAAAAATGGAAGTAAAGAAGGCACAAGAGGTTTTTTGTGAGGGGGATCAACAGAAAAACGAATCTCTTGGCCCACTTCCATGTGGTAGCATAGCCACCAACATGGGACAAACCAGTCACCTATTTAAATCTTTCTAT
>JACQSS010000058.1 GCA_016211195.1 Candidatus Woesearchaeota archaeon | reverse complement strand
TCATCCTATAAACCACATAGAGTGGCACCTTCCCGTATGGAGCGACCCCTTCCGCTTGTCCATGTTACCCATTCTTTAGCCTCATAAAAATGATGCTAACCCATTTTTGGATGAAGCCGGCTCTGTTACGGATATGAAACCCTTGCCAGCACCCGTTCCGCAGCCGTCCACAAAAACATCACACTCGTAGCGATAGGTTACAAAGTTGCGTAGCAGCTTGCACAAGAAATCAGGGATTTCTTTGTGCTCAATACGGGAGTGCAGAGTCAGCTGACAACAGAGCGACCAGCGAGGACGATGCTGGCAAGTGAAGCGAAAGGGTTTCATATGGGCGCTCCACTACAACAATGTTTATATATCCCTTGACCACATAAATGAACGTTGTGAGGGTGAGAGCATGCTTAAACTAAAGCGCCTTTCTGAGACATATGACATGAAGGTATTTACCGATGATGGGGATTATTTCGGCGATGTTGAAGAGTCTATCCTGACGAGCAACAAGCTATTTGGCTGGAAAATCCGTGCAACCAAGAACTCATTCCTTAACCGAATCCTTGGCTCTGCAAAAGGAGTTATTGTGCCACATCAGCTTGTCAAGTCTGTTGGCGACATCATGATCATCAACCGCAATGCGGTGCCGTCGCAGGCAGAAGACGAAGAAAAGCTGTAGGATGCCCGAGCGCATTCCCGGAACAGAACGACTTCTTTTCAAGCCGAAGTTCATCGAGCGTTATCAGTCCTTGCTTGGTGATAGGTACAATGACTTCATTACGTATTCGCTCTCATGGATACGGAAATGTATCCGTGTCAATACACTCAAGATATCGGTTCCTGACTTGGTCGCGCGCCTGAAAAACTGGCGGTTGACGCCCATCTCATGGTGCAGGGAGGGCTTCTATATCGAAGGGAGCCGCTATGACGTCGGGAACCTGCTGGAGCATGTATTGGGGTATATCTACATCCAGGAATCTGCATCCATGATACCCCCAGTGGTTCTTGACCCACAACCCGGTGACCGTGTGCTTGATCTCTGCGCATCACCCGGTAGCAAAACCAGCCAGTTAGCGCAATATATGAATAACTCAGGTGTTCTGCTCGCGAATGACATATCGCATGACCGTCTTGCACCACTGGGTCTGAACCTGCAGCGATGTGGGGTGACGAATGTGGTCGTGACGATGATGACAGGACAACGGCTTGCCGGACTCCAGTTTGATCGTATTCTCGTCGATGCTCCATGTTCAGGCGTAGGGACCATCAGAAGATCGCTGCGCACCATTCGCCAGTGGAATCCACAAGTCATCAAGGTCATGGCAGTCCAGCAACGGAAACTCCTAAAAGCCGGATTTGGCAATCTCAAGCCAGGTGGCGTTCTGGTCTATTCCACCTGCACGCTGGAACCAGAAGAGGACGAGGGCGTCGTCTCATGGCTACTGGATAACGAGCCAGCCGCGACCGTGGAGAAAATAGAAATGGATATTAAACGCAGCTCATGCGTCACAGAATTCGACGGGATTCATTATAGGCCTGAGGTCAAGAACTGTCTACGTCTCTGGCCGCAGGACAATGACTCCGAGGGATTTTTTGTCGCTAAGATAAGGAAAGCAACATGAAACATCACCTTCTTGTTCTAGCTCTTGCGTCTGCAGTTAGCGCCGGCGCTCCGGCAGTGACAGCACCAACCCAGCCTTCTCTCGAGTACAAAAAAATGCGCATCAGCGGTACGACGGTGCATATTGTCATTGCCAAGCAAAATAATACACTCGAGCTTATTATTGCATCGTCTGCAGGTCGAGGAAAGAGACGATTGTCTTCCATGGTTTCCTCACTTGAGCGCCTGGAGAAAAAAAATGTCCTCGCAGCCACCAACGGTGGTTATTTTGACTTACAGACCGGCACTCCTGTAGGGACGCTTATTTATCATGGAAAACGCATCATTGCAGAATATCGTCATCGAGCGCAAATCATCATTGACCAAGAAAATATTAGTTTTGGATATTATGGCACTGCAGAGCAGCCATTTTTTGACCTGCTGACGGGAGGCCCATACCTTGTCAATAACAATAAGAATGTCGCGATCACAGCGTCCATGGAAGAACAATTTGATTCTTATTATCGAAAGGCTCACCCGCGCACAGCAATCGGGAAACGAATTGACGGGTCTGTCGTTCTTCTTGTTGCAGATGGCAGGAAACATGATGAGAGGGGTCTTCGGCTCGATGAGCTGGCAAATGCTCTTCTTGCCGCCCAGTGCGTTGAGGCCATCAACCTCGATGGAGGTGGCTCATCAACCTTGCTTCTGAGCGGTGAATTCTATGGACAATCAGGAGACAGAAATTATGTCCAGAATCGGCCAAGTGATGATTATGAGCGTCCAATAGCGAATGGGATTGTTGTAGTGGAACGAAAGCAATAAATAGCTATCTTGCTCATGTGTTCCTATGAAAGAAGTCACATTTTATGTTGAGGGCATGTCGTGTACAGGCTGCGCGAACTCCATCACGGCCGCATTAGGTACAAAAGAAGGGATCATCAAAGCAAAAGTGGATTTTGACAGCCACAAGGCGACAGTGATATACAATGAGAAGAGAGTAAATGAAGCTGCGATTGCCACTGCCTTAAAAGAGATGGGGTATGGCTTCAGGCGTAAGGCCTCCGTCAATAAGTAGCATGATAACAAAAAGAGGGAAGTATGGTCTTCTTCTGTTCTTGGTATTACTCTCCTTCTTCACCATCGTAGCTGCCCATGAGGCAGAGCCAGAACATGTCTTGATAACGGAAACTGGGCAGATGCAGCAGTATTCCATCTATGGCATCATGGCAGCCGGCTCTCTAGCCGGTGTGCTTGTCATCATCACTCTCCTGCTCAGGCCACGAAGCAATCGAATCAAGGCTGCCCTCTTCCTTGGCATCATCATCCCGGTGGCTGCCGCAACTATCTATGTTACTTATGCAACTGTCTACTTAAATGTGATTTCGGAAACAGGAGGCCCAGTCCACTGGCATGCAGACTTTGAAGTGGTCGTGTGCGGCACGTCCCATAGCTTAGTCAATGCCGGCGGCTTTTCGAATCTGGTCGGGGAATCATTGCTTCATGAGCATGGTGATGAACGTATCCATGTGGAAGGAGTACTTGTCCAGAGTAAACAGGCAAGCCTGCAAAGTTTTTTCAGGTCTGTCGGTGGTTTTCTCGAACAGGACCAGTTTGTCTTCCCTTCAGAGAAAGGAATCATCAACATGCGCAATGGTGATATCTGCCCATCAGGCAAGCGAGGCATGGTACAGGTATTTGTCTACCGGGTGCATGACAAAAAGATGACGCAGCAGAAACTCACCGATTATGAATCATATATCCTCTCACCTTACAGCACCGTTCCTCCGGGTGACTGCATCATTATCGAATTCGATGAACCAAAGGAAAGGACTGAGCGAATCTGTGAATCCTACAAAGTAGCCCTCCTGCGTGGTGATATCTATGGCGGTTGAAGCGACACTCCCAGCACTCACCACAGTTATAGTCAGCGCGGCAATTGACTCTATCAATCCTTGCGCAATTGGTGTCCTGATCCTGATGGCCTCAGTGTTGTTGACGCAAGCAGCATCAATGCCTCGCCTGCTGGGACTTGGCTTTCTGTACATTCTTTCCGTCTTTGTGACGTATCTTCTGGCGGGCATGGGGCTTCTCTATGGACTCGCGTCGATTCCTCTTTATATGGCCGAATATATTTCTATCTTCGTCGGGACACTTATCGTCTTTGCCGGGTTCCTTGAGATCAAGGATTTCTTCTGGTATGGCAGGTGGTTCTCTCTAGCCATTCCGGTCACATTCTCAAAGCTACTTGACACATACGCACAGCGTGCTACCATTCCCGGAATCATCTTCCTGGGTGCCTTCGTGTCTGCGGTGGAGCTACCCTGCACAGGAGCACCTTATCTGGCTATTATCACACTACTCTCATTGTATTTTGACTGGACAGCCTTTTTGCTTCTCGTCCTCTATAATGTTATCTTTGTCCTTCCCCTGATTATTCTGCTGTTTATGATTGCCGCAGGCAAGAAACTGCATGAATTGAAAAGGTGGAAACAGGAAGTGCGGCCATATATGCGCCTCTTTATCGGGCTGCTGCTTATCGCACTGGGTTGGCTCTTGATGCTTATTGCCAATGGAACAATCAATCTCGGGTGATCACATGAAACCATGCAAAATATGCATTGTCAAACGTGCAGGGCATCTGGAAGAATATGACGAACGGAAAATCTACGCATCGTGCTATAGCGCGTGCCTCAATGCGCATATTCCGAAAAAAGATGCAGAAACTATCTGTGAAAAAGTCGCTGTAGCCATGACCACTTGGGCAAAACGAACAAAAAAGACTAACTCGCAGCAGATATTCAGGAAAGTAATCAGTGAATTACGAAAACTACACAAAGATGCGGCTTTTATGTACGAGACACACAGGGATGTTAGTTAACAGTACTCGCAGACATCCTTTTGTTTTGGTGCGCATTGCTTATGATAGCTTTTCCCCTTCACCAAAAGCGTCGCGCCCGCAATAGGCTTCTTGCATTTTGCACATTTCTCCATGTAATCACCCCAGAATGACTGAGTCCTTGAGATTTATAGCTATTTCGCCAAACATTTAAATATACCTAGCCCATCAAATGGAGAAAAGGGTGATGCATATTCCGGATGTGTTCGGCGACGAAATCAAGCAGCGGAACATCAGATTACTGTTCACAGCATTTGTGACCATGAGTATCATTCTCGTTGTCCTGCAGTTCTTTACAGGATCATCGACAACCGGTAACTCCATCCTCTTGGGCAGCACGGCACCCGAAGAAACAAGCGCTGATGATGGGGCTGCTGTCTTCAACCTGAACAATCGCCAGAAGTTCGATCTTCTCCTCAAGACGCTCCAGCTGAAAATGCTCGATAAAGAAGAGCAGAAGCTACAATATGCAGAAAAAATTGCCAAGATAGACAAACTGGTACATGACTCTGGCAATGACGACGTGCTCTCCGGTTGGACAGCGATGACTGCATGCCTTGATGAAAATGGGTGCACTGATGAATTCTATGTCTTCATGAAGACATTATTTGCTGTTGACGGCCAAACAGAAAACAGTTTTTTCACATGGAAAAAGAGTGACACAACATTAGAGACGTTGATTCAGAATGTCTTAGAACTCAAGCTTGCTGCCGAAAAAAATAACATAGTCATCAGGTCAAAGCTAGTCACTGATACTAATTCACTGATTATCTCTAAAGGCTCGTTGGAAATGAAAGAGGTGTGGGAGCAATTGGTGGACTGCAATTTCGGCTGTGACGGCTTTGACAGATTGCTTTTGGTCATCGCTGAATCATATTTTGAGAGTCAAAACTGAGGTGAACATCATGGGGGTCCTAGGCAAATTATTCAGTCGCAAAGCAAGTGTTGCTGATTTGGAGAAGCTGGAGATTCCGGAATTGCCAAGCTTGCCCGCCCTCAAAAAGAAAGGCAAGAAAGCATTGCCCGCATATCCTGCATATGTCACTGCAGACAAACATACTGCAGACATGGAACGACTCACGAAAGCACTTGACGAGATGAGACGGGACACAGCAAAGGGTCTCCGTAAGGATATGGATACTGCACTCGCAGACCTTGCACGGCTGCGCAAGGATGTTGACATCTTCAAGAAAATGAAGCTCGTTGACGCGACAAAAGGGCGGGATAATGGAGCACTTCAGGACATCCAGAACGAAGTGGCTGAGCTGCGCAAGCTGTGGGATGAAGTCGACGAGTTACGGGCAGAACTCAAAACGTCCACGAAAAAGAGCGCGAGCAAAGAGATGAAAGACCTACAGGAGCAGCTTGCTGAGCAGGAAGCGCAACTTGCACTGCTAAGTGAGCAGGTCAGAGATACTGACAAGCTCAAGGAAGAGGTCTTGTCCGCAGTGCAGACAAAGATTGTCGAAGCTGTCTTTGAAAGCCGCTATGACCCGAAACAACTGAAAGCCATGAAGAAGGACGTCATGGCGTTTATCAACAGGGCGATAGAGGCCGGCCATTCACAGGATAAGGTCAGAAAAGCACTTATCGAGAAGGGCTGGCCAGATCAGCTGATTGAAACGTATGTCGACTCGGTATATACGAGTAAGCTGGAGTGATTACTTTTCCTGCAACACCGCGGCAAGTGCTTTGTGTATTCGCAGCAGGACTTTCCGTGCTGATGCAGGATTTTCCTTGATTTTTCTGCTATAATCCTCTGCATAAGACTGGAGCTTGTATTTTGCAAGAATACCGAGCCGCAGGTCCTTGTCTTGGATAAGTGCCATGGCTTCCTGCAGAAATTTGTCATCAATGGCCATAGTATCCTGAAAGGGCATGGACAATAAAAAGATTTCTTCCAGCCCGGCAACATAGATACTACTTATTAGTGGTTAAATTAACGAAACATTTATAATCTATGCAATGTGATTACCACGTCGTGAAAGCT
>JACQSS010000059.1 GCA_016211195.1 Candidatus Woesearchaeota archaeon | reverse complement strand
GGCATCGGTTCGGCTCATCCTATAAACCACATGAGCGGCACCTTCCCGTATGGAGCGACCCCTTCCGCTTGTCCATGTTACCTCTTCTTTAGCCTCACAAAAATGATGCCAACCTATTTTTGGATGAAGCCTGTTTGTGTAACACATTTATATACACCCCACAACCCCTCTTTCCATGGACGCAGCATGTCGTGTATGCGGAGATGGATTACATGATGGGCATGTTCTTTGCATGAGTTGTAGGACACCCCATCATGAAGACTGTTTCAGTTATGCAAAGCGATGCGCCATCTATGGATGTGGAGACAAACGCTATATTACCCCTACAGGCAATGTCTATACAAGCAATGGCCAGCGCGTCGGACGGGCAAGGTATCAGGGCGAATTAGGTGACTTTTTGCTTCTGGCACAGCCACAGGTAGACACTCTTGATCAGTTTCTGCAGCTCTACGAAGACAGGCACGAGCGAAGCAATGGCGAAGACCTCGCGCAGAAGATTTTTGCCCAGATGAATATCGAGAACAACAAGACACAGAGAATACTCTTGCAGGTACAAACGCAACTTGACCAGATGAGGACACACTATGAATCCCGGATAGAAAAAATCTATGCTGAGAGCTTCAACCTGTTTTCTGCCAATCTGCTCAGAGGGCTCGTTGTCGGTATGCTCCCGATGAGCTTTGTTGCAGCTGTCGATCCAAGAAGTGCTGTGAATGTCCTCATTTTCTTCAATGCAGTTGCGTGGCCCCTGCTCGGTACATTCGTATCATGCAATATGGCACAGCTCCGCTACAGAAAGGCACATGCAGTCTATCTGGAAGAAGTGAATGACGTCAAAGCGCAGTACCGCAGGAAACTGCAAAATTGCTGATTCCAAATCTTTATATTCATGCACGACTCATTTGTAGGGATGGCCTCGCTCGACCAACTCATTGAGCAGTATGACACTTTGCAGCGCCAGCACAGGGACTGGAAGGAACCGCAGGTCCGTCTGGCAGCCATTGATAGTGTCTATGGTCACCATGCACAAAAAAGCCATGACGTGTTCCTACAGGAGTATCAGGACATCAAGAATCATTACAAGCGGGCTGAGCTTATCTACAATGCCATGTGCATGCGCTTTCCGGTTGTCTTTGGCGGGCTCTTCGGCACTGTGCTGGGCATGAGTGTGGACACAACAATGACCGCCGCCACCATTGGTTTTGGAACAGGGATCCTTACGGGAATCTATGTTGGCCGTCTCTTTGCTGCAGTAACGCAACCCATGCTCAAATGGGACGAAGAGAAGGCACGAAAAATCGAGCAGCTGAAGGAATGCTATTTGTGATATTTCTCCCCTTTGATGATGGTGAAAGCACGATAGAGCTGTTCAAGGAACATGACCCGGGCAAGTTCATGCGGGAATGTCATGCGGGACATGGACAGAACCATATTCGCTTTGGACAGAACAGCCTTTGACAGACCCTCTTCACTCCCTATCACGAAGGTTATCTTTTTCTCCTCATTGTACTGAAGAAAATGAGACAATTCCATGCTGGACATTTCGACGCCAACGGGACTTAATGCAACGAGATAAGAACCTTCACTTTTGACAAGGACATCCTTTCCTTCCTTATCGATTCCTTTATCTTTCAGCACCGTAAGGCTTACACGGGCATACTTCGTGAGCCGCTTCAGATATTCCTGACACGCTGCCTCAAAACCTTTGTTCTTGATCTTCCCGACAGCAAGCACCGAGATCATAATTATCTCTATGCAGAATAGATTTAAAAATGCTTCTGAAGTGACGCATGCATGGAGCTCAGTGACGCAAAAACATTGCTACCTGCACAGTTGTATGCTGTCCTGGAAAAAAAAGGTATCACCACATTACGGCCTTGTCAGGAAAAGGCTATCAACGCAGGCGTTCTTAATGGGAAAAGCGTCCTTGTTTGTTCGCCCACTGGTTCAGGGAAAACACAGGTTGCAGAATATGCAGCGCTGACCTCGATTTTGACTGGCCGCGGCAAGGCGATCTATATCGTACCATTGCGCGCGCTTGCTGCAGAGAAATTCAAGGAATTCACCAAAAAATACAGCCATCTCTGCAAAATAGCGATGACATCCGGCGACCTTGACAGTCAGGATAACTATCTTGCAGGGTATGACTTCATCATCTGCACTGCAGAGAAGCTGGACTCATTGCTCCGGCACCATGCACCATGGACGCAGGGAATTGCAGCAATGATTGTTGATGAGATTCACTTGCTGCACGATACAACGCGCGGACCGACATTAGAGATTTTAATGACATTGCTCCGTGACATCATACCACGCTTGCAGATTGTCGGGTTGTCTGCCACTATTGGAAACCCAGAGGAACTGGCTGCATGGCTGCAGGCAGAGCTTGTTTTTGACACATGGCGCCCGGTGCCACTCAAGAAGGGGATTTACCTTGACGGGAAAGTTGAGTTCTATTGAATCGGCCGTAGCAGGATGCTCATGAGCGCCAGCGAGATAAGTAATGCAAACGCGCCAAAGACGATGATGGGCAACACATAAACGAGCAGCGCGCGACTGGTGGACAAATCTTCCACAGTCCTGACAGCATAGACAGTGTAGAAACTATTAACGAGGAGCGCGATAATGGACCACAACGGCAGATCGGGAGAGGGTAGCACACGCATGAATTCCGGAAGCGACACCACAAAGTACCCTATCCTGAGCCATGTCAAATAACCAAAGATACGGAACAGCCCGAGAATCGTTCCAGAACCTTTGAAGAGGAGGGCCGTGACATGGAAGATAACGCTCGCAAGCAGTTCAAACAAGAGAACAATGACAGCAATGACCACCAGAAGATAGGGCAACGGCAACATCAACTCTGTTGGCGGAAACAGCCAGAGATTTAACCCCGCGACAGCAAGACCAATGACGATGAAGAAGCTTATTGCATAATAGGTCGCATCATGCTGCTTAGCAACCCTATTAATCTCTTTCCTATCAAGAAGAAGGATTGACCCAACGCTCCTAAGCTCATCAAGCAACGACATAGGTCATTTTATGCTCTTTGGGTATTTAAGCTTTTAGGCCGAGATTCTCGACCACCAGCTCCTTTGAGAACGGTTTCAGGTCATCATATCCTTGTCCCATACCGAGAAAAACAATGGGTTTTCCCGTCACATAAGCAATGGACAGCGCAGCTCCGCCTTTCTCGTCAATGTCCGCCTTTGCGAGCACGATGCCGGAAATGCCGACTGCGTCATTGAATTGCCTTGCCTGCTCAATGCAATCATTGCCCGTAATACTTTCTCCGACAAAGAGGATCATCTCGGGCTTTGCAACACGTATAATCTTCTTCATCTCATCCATCAGATTAGTGTTGCTATGCATTCTCCCGGCAGTGTCAATCAGCACGACATCAATGCCATGGGCCTTTGCATAGGCAATAGCATCGAACGCCACAGCAGCTGCGTCAGCGCCATAATCATGCTTGATGAGCCTGATGCTTAATCGTGATGCATGCTCCTCAAGCTGCTGGATTGCTGCTGCCCGGAACGTATCCCCGGCAGCCATGACACAGGATTTCTTGTTCTTCTGCAGGAAATGAGCTACTTTCGCAATCGTTGTTGTCTTGCCAGAGCCGTTGATGCCAACGAAACAGATGACATAGGGCTGCTTTGCCCGTATAGCTTTAAGGAAATCGACCTGCTCAAAGGAAAGTGCTTCATCAACAGCTTCCTTCAATGCCTTGATGATGAGTTCATCGACATGGCCCCGTTTCAGGGGCTTATCCACCAGCGCATCCTGCAGCTTCTGCTTGATGAGGTCAATCACTTCGAGCGCGACATTGCTCTCGAGCAAGGACATTTCAAGTTCCCAGAACAACGTCTCAAACTCTGCTTTGTCAATCTTCGTGGTGGTTATCTTCTGTGCGAGCTTACCGAAGAAACCAGTTGCTTCTTCTTCTGCATACTTCTTTGGCTGCTCCTGCGGTGCAGCAATTGGTTTGATGATTTCAACAGGAATTTTGGGCTCAGGCTTTTTATCCGCTGCTTTCGAAACGGGTTTCTGTGCAGCATCTGGTTTCGGGGGTTCAACCAGCTTCTCTTTCGCAAGTGACTTAGGTACCTCTTTCTGAATGGGTTTCTGTACTGGCTTTGGTTTCTGAACCTCAATCCCTTTCGCAAGTGATGCTTTTAGCTTCTGTAACTCTGCCTTCTGAACTCCAGTTGGCTTTTCCTCCAGCACAGGCTCTGCTTTTGGCGGTTCACCTTCTTTCACTACAGGCTCGACGACCTGAGGCTTCTTTTGTTCAACTGGAGGTTCAGCTGGTAATTGCTCCGTCGGTTCCTCGTGCTTAACCGAGGGCGGCGGCGGCATTTGACAATGGATAGGCTCAACAGCCTTCTCCTCTTCAGGCTCTTTTTCGAACTTCTTTGTGATGACAGAAACAGCGTCCTTGATTTTTTGTTTTAAGAAACTGAACATGGTCTATTGCAGCTCTCCCTGGAGCTTTTGGGCTTGGGCAGATAATTCTTTAAGATCATTCGTTAACTGGACAAGAACAGCCTCCACTTCAGCAACCTGCTCTTCAAGCAGCTTTCGCGCCCCGGCAAGATCTTTTCTCACCATGGTATCAGCACCTATATTGACGGTCACCATATCCTTTTCCTGCAGTGTCGCAGCCACAAAGATACCACCGGTGATCGGGACAAGAAGTGGGCTTCCAACATCACATTTAGGCAAATCATCGAGCGCCTGCATGCTACCAAGGAGATTTTCATGTTGTGCACGGAGATTCTTGACCTGCTTCTGTGTCTGGCGCATCTGCTGATCAATGAGCTGCAGCAGGCTATACTTCTCATTCTTATCGGTCATAAGTCGGGAAAGCTTATCGTCTTTTATAAAGGTTATGCGACCGCCTTCGGTTGGTCCATACTCAGACAATCACTGCCTGTCAGCACCAAAGACAGGCTGGCTGCCAGCAGCCCGGCATCACGGACCATGATTTCAATCTGGCCTGTTCCAAACATGGCAAGTTCCGCACCCAGTATGGTTACGACGGCAAGAAATGCTGCGAACCGTGTTTGGTACCCGATAAGCAGTAAGAAGCCTACAACCACTTCGACGACACCCTGAATAATCATGAACGTACTCAATGGCACGGGAATCAGTACAGCCATCCAGTCCGGCACCCAATTGGCCCAAATGAGCGGATGAATGAACTTGTCAATACCAAACCAGAGGAAAACAAACGCAAGGCCTACCCGGAGGATGACGGTGCTATATTGTTTCATTCAACCACCAATGTTCCGTTCATATTCTTATGACCAGCACCGCACGGTACCTTGCATTTCCAGGCGTATGTACCCGGTTGCGGCGCAGTGAATTCCTGCACACCCGGATGATCGGGCGCGGCAGCAACATGCAAGCCGAGTGACTCAATGGTCATCGAGTGGCCTACGTCGCGCGTCGACAGATGGAACCGCACGCGCTCGCCTGCGCGAAGATGAATTTCCGCAGGATCGTAGGTAAATTGGAATGCTTCAATATGGATGTCTCGTACGGGTGCTTCAGTATGTTGTACTGTTTCCGATGCTGCGCACCCGACAAGCAGCAGCAGCACAGCGAGATAGCTAAGGTTCATGACAAACTAGATAGAGTTGGGAATTAAATAGTTTTGGTGTCCCTAACCCCACGGTACGCAGCCCTCATAATGGACGCGACACCCACTGCGCTCCGCATCCAGTACCGATCGTTGCCATCTCCCCCAAAGACCAATGGCGACAGCTCACCTTCGTAGGGCAAGAGCACGAAAGCATCGCACATCTCCTGTGGGATATCATCAAAAGTACACCCGTACAGAAGACGATGCAGGGACTCCGGCAATTCATGCACAGGGATCGATAATCCATTTCCCCGACCAGTGATATCAAAGCGATGGCTTGCTTTTTGCGGGCAATACATCCAGGAGTAACTGTCCTTATGAAAGAAAAGGTCTGGATCCAGATAAAGAGTCAGCATTTTCTTTTTCCGGAAAAAGCCGGTTGTCTGCTTTTCGATAGCAGCGCTGACAAATTCCGGTGCGTCAGTGAACAAATCGTCAGCTGCTTCTTTGACAACATCACTCAATTCCCCTTTGAGAAGCGAACCTGCAAGATGTGCTGCTTCAGCCGGACGCAGGAATCGATTATAGCCATCGTGCTTCACGTTGAGCAGCGCAAAATCATAAGACGAGGTGTATTTGTCTTGGGGGGCGCCGCAGCACTTACAGGTCCCATGATGGGCCTTCTTTTCCAGTGCCAGTGATTGATGAATAACGGGTGGAGGAAGCGTTGCCCGGTAGGCGGCAAGTTTCTTATGATAGGCTTCCACTTCCTTGATACAGGCTTCGGGAAAACCAAGAGACCGTAAGTCATTCTTTGCCATTGATTACGGGAAAGTGCTTCCGTATATAAAACTGCGGACGGCAGGGTTCGAACCTGCGCAGGCACTAAGCCAACAGGTCCTAAGCCTGTCCCGTTTGGCCGCTCCGGCACGTCCGCGCAGACAGAAGGGAAGAGAAGTTATTTTTAAATGTGGCGGATAGATGCATCACCTAGCTCACGTTGTAGCAGCTGCCAGTCAGCTTGTTCCAATCTCCAGCCAAGCGCGCCAAGGTTATCTTGAAGATTTCTTGGGTTAGTCATCTTCGTGATAGTGACCACGTTTTTTTGCGAAATGAGCCAGTTCAATGAGACTTGGGCTGGCGTCTTTCCGTACTTTTTGGCGACTTGGTCAATGAGGGGGTGCCCTACTTTTGCGAGCTGTCCCCACCTAAGCGGTTTATAGGAGATAATAAACAACCCCTTCTTTTGGCAGTATGGCACTGTCTCCGATTCCATATCCTGACATTCATCAGCAGTATTTCTGGCCAGCAGGCTATACTCAATTTGATTTGCGATAATTTGATTTGTAGAGTACCTCTGTGCTTCTTCCAGTTGTGGGATGGAAAAATTGCTAACGCCGATAGAGCGTACCAGACCGTCAGCAACTAATCTATCAAATGCTGCCATGGTCTCTTCCAAGGGAATACCTGGATTTGGTTTGTGAATAAGATAAAGATCAATATGGGTTCCCAAGCGTTTTGCACTTCCTTCTGCTGCAGATAAAACTGCAGAATAGCTCAGATTCTGGGGTAGGACTTTTGTCGTGATGAATAAAGTGCTTCTCTCATAATGGCGAATGACTTCCCCGAGAATTTCCTCCGAGCGGCCTCCACCATATCTTTCGGCAGTATCAATGTGCGTGACCCCATGCTCGATTGCAGCATGCAGCGCACTCTTGCGCATTTGGTCACGCACTAGATCCTGGCTATAATGCGGTCCCATCCCACCAGTGCCAATACCAATGGTAGGTAATGTGATCTCCCCCACAGTCTTGTACTCCATGTGACGTTGTGGACAACTTCTGTATTTATTCCTTTGGGTGAGACGTTTTTTTTTAAGCGCCAGAAACTACCTCAGGAGTTCCAGCAGCTTACGCCCGAATTCGCTGGCAACCTGAGGACCTTGTGCAGTGACGATGTTGCCATCAACCACCACCCCTTGATCGACATACTCTGCGCCCCCTTCACGGAATGCTGCAAGGGTATCTGCATGTTTCCAGCCGGTTCCCTTCTTTCCCTTAAGGATGCCGGCACGCGCCGTTGTCAGACTGCCAAAGCAGATTGATCCAACAACTTTTCCTGCCTGTGCTGCCCCCTGCACTAAACCAAGGACTATATCATTCCTGCTTAGGATGGGGCTCCCACTGCCACCGACAATGACAAGACCGTCATAATGTCCGATGTCAACATGTGTAATGGTCATATCAGGCCGCACGAGCAGGCCGAGCATTCCCTTCACGGGGTCTGTTGTCGTAGAAGCGACATCACAGATAAGCCCGGCGTCTTCCAGAATACCTTTTGGCTGCTCCAGTTCCTCATCACGGAAGTTAGCTGGCGCAATGATGAACAAGACTCTTTTCACCATGATCACCTCATGCATCCGAGCAGCTAACCGTATATAAAATCATCGACTTTTGTCCAAAGGTGAGAGACGATGAAAGCCGATGTTACCCTCACTTTGTGGCGACGAAATCTTATATACCTATTAACCACACGCACGGCCATGGCACTAAAGGGTACGCTTGAGGCATTTACTTTCTCGACATTGGAAATTTCCACTGTCGACGATCGGAGGCTGACACGAAAAGAACTGGCTGACCGGAGCATCGCACTCCACAATCTGGACGTGAGTGTTGTCGGTGACCTCATCTTCCCATTTTTTGTGCGGGACGTGGAGATGGTGCTGCTGGACCACTTGATGGACTTGCTCGCCCAGTTCAACGAATTGGCATCAATGCTTGTGCTCGCTGCCCAGAATCATCCATCGTGGTACGAATCCATCAACATCAAACGGCTCATTTCCACAATTAATGAGATACGGCCAGCATTGGCAGTGAACAAAGAGGCATTTACGCAGCTCATGGCAAAGCAGGCGAATCTACCCATCCGCATGCAAGTGCTCTTTCAGGAGTTGCGTGAGCATAATACCAGGGAGACCAAAATACGAGTTGGTCAAGGTGTTTTTGCGCTGCTCTGCGAGATGGCAGGGGCCAAAGACAGCATCAATGCACAGGCAAAAATCAATGAGGCACACGTCACCCATAGCAAGGAACTGGCAGAACGCTTTGCACAGGGGTACATCTACCATTGGTCGCTTGAGGAAGAGATAAAGCATATCCCCTTTAACCAGATATTCACGAAATTCCCAGAAGATGAAAAGGAACTCTACTATCAACTCACCAAGCTGCTAGACGAACTGACAAAGACCACTAATGCTATCTACAGCATGAACTGGAAGCATGTCGCACTCATTCGACGCGTTTATTGCTTGTTCTCGGAACTGGCATTCAAGGAAGCGTGACACGGATTTAAATAAAGAAAGACATTGACTAATTCTATGGACGTCATCCCCATCACAGGCGGACCGCTCGACACAATTTGTTATCTTGTCCATGACGGAACGAAAGGGATTGTCATTGACGCTCCGAAAGGCACTGCACAGGAAGTGCAGAAGAAAATTGATGAGATACAGATAACGCACTTTATCACCACACATGGTCATTGGGACCATATCGCAGACAATGCTATGATGAAGAGAATAACCGGCGCGCGGCATGGATGCCATGAATTGGAGAGAGAATGGCTGAGAGAACCAACGTGGGCACCATTTCCCATACTGCCTACAATACCGGATTTCTTCATTGCTGACGGTGATATGATCGGATGTGGCTCACTCTGCTTCAGTGTCCTGCATACACCGGGTCACACAAAAGGGAGTATCTGTCTATTTGAGAAGGAGAAGAAAGTGCTGTTTTCCGGCGACGCGCTTTTCAGAGGGACGTACGGCAGAACTGATTTGCCCGAAGGAAACCCCCTGCAGATGAAATTAAGTTTGGCACGGCTTGCAACATTGCCACCGGAAACAAAAATCTATCCGGGGCATGGACCAGCAACGACTATCGGAAAGGAAAAATGGATGGTGACCAAATGAATTTTCTGGCACATTTGTCATTCGGCGTTTTCAGTGGATTACTTGTCTACAAACTGACGGGCAATCTTGCTTTTGCCATGACCACATTCTTTTTCCAGGTTGTACTGATTCTTGACTTTCTCTGCAAAAAAGCATTCCGATTTGAGCCATTGCACACAGTGCTCGTTATGGTGGCTGTGTGGATAACGACGTCTGTCTTGTTCCCGGCATATCACTTTTTTGTTCTGCTCGCTTATTCGTCACATTTGTTCCTTGATATTTTTGTCGATGAAGAAATACCGCTGCTGTACCCATTCAGGACGAGAGTGTCCTATCCACTCAGGCGCAGTGAGCTGGTCGTCATCTGGTGCAGCAGCATCGGCAGTATTGTCATCATCTTTATGTAAGAGGAAGAATTAGATAACAAAAAGAGGTGTCTTCATGGAAAAAACATTGCATTATGCACATCCAACAGGATTTGCTGCCGGGCTGACTGCTGGACTTATGTATATGTTGTGCGCGGCGGCCGTTACTGTCTGGCCTGACCAAATGCTGACGTATTTCAGCGAATGGTTTCACATCGTGAATTTTAAGGCTATTTTTGTGCCACCGCAGATAACGATGCTCAGCTTTTTCCGGGGGCTTGTCACCATTATGCTCTTTGCATACGTGACCGGATTCTTCTTTGCATTGCTCTACAACATCTGCGTCGCCCATTGCAAAAAGAAGGGATGGATATGATAAAACCCATTATTGCATCTCTTGTCTTAATGCTGGTCTTTGGTATCCCTACGGCAGTCATCCCCAATAGCTGGTTCACGCGCATGACACCGGCGGGACCAGCGGATTACTTTTTTCTTGTGGTGAACAGTATCCTGTTCGGAATGTATCTGACAAACGCACCCCATGGCGGGAAAAAAGACGCTGCTGCAACATCTGGTGGTGTTGCCAATGCGTTAGCAATCAGCTGCCCATTATGCAACAAACTATTGATCGCATGGCTTGGGACATCGACTATCATTACTTACGTAGACCCTGCACGCCTTTGGATAGGGTTGTTGGGGACTGTGATTCTAGGCACTGTATTGTGGCGCACATCGTGCAGAACGTGCAAAACTGACTAAGAGGTTAGTGTTTCTTCGACGCCTCGAGGACTGTATCGTCCAAATGCTTTGTGGACACTTCCCGACGTACCCCACGAACACGGCCGCCGTAGAGGTAGCCGTAGCCAAGGAGGTCGGAGCCGTCGCAGAGATCGCCGACCCAGAGCCCGCGACCAAATGATTCCTGCCCCTTTGCATAAGTTTCATCACAGACATATTGACGCAGTTTCACAATACCTTGCTCAGCAATGAACTCGCCGTATGGCTTTGCCTGCTGTCTGAAAAGGAAATAGGTCACTGCTTC
>JACQSS010000056.1 GCA_016211195.1 Candidatus Woesearchaeota archaeon | reverse complement strand
TAATAGCAAAAATTCCTCTTGGAATCCCCTTTTTGCTTGCAAGAGAAGGAAGCCAATGCACACATAATTGATGGCCATCATGAACTTTTCAATGCGACCCACAAGGTATATGAAGCCAAACGACATGGGTAAGGCCATGGCACGAGGAAAAAAGAGCTACGGCATCTCCTATATCACGAGCACGCTGCACTCTCAGCAGCTTGATGATGGGGTATTGGTGCAAAATAAAGTGCTTATCCTTGCAAGCATGCTTGCCTTCCTGTTCCTGTTCGGTACCGTCGGATATATGGTCACCAAGGGCGTGTCTGCAATAGACGGGCTTGTCTTCACGCTTGAAACCCTTACCTTTCTGCATGACCCTGAAACAGGCAGCCCAAAGATAGTACAAGTCTTCCTACTGCTCTTCGGGTCTTTTTTCCTCTGGTGGGTCCTGTGGACAACTTTTGATCTAGTCCTTGAGGGCGGTCTTGAAGATTATTTCAAAGGGGTGAATCTCATGAACAAGGTAAAGGAACTGAAAAATCACTGGATTATCTGTGGTGCCGGGCGTGTAGGCACGCATGTCGCTGAGTTAATGATCGCCAAGAATGAGCCCTATGTGCTGATTGACAAGGATATCAATGTGGCAGCCATCCAGACAAAAAAGGGGTTCCTTGTGGTTGATGGGGATGCACTGGAGGAAGATACATTACTGGCGTGCGGCATCAAGGACGCACGGGGTTTTATCGCAGTCATCCCGGAGACGGAAAAAAACGTCCTTGCCATTCTGACTGCCAAAGAGCTCAATCCCAACCTCGAGATTTATGCGCGTGCGCACCGGAAAGAGTATACGAAGAAACTCAAAAAGGCAGGAGCACAGCACGTCTTCATGCCCGAGTACACATGCGCTGAAGAGATCTATAAAAAAATCAGCGAGCCGAAAAAAACCTGATGCTCACATAATTGATGGCCCTTTCAATGGGACCAATTATGGATTCAGCAGGACTTCGACGTCAGGGCCGAAAATCTTCTTGAGATTCTCGAAAATGCGTTCCTTGATGAAGACCCGTTCTGGCACTTCGACCTTGGCAAGCGCACCCTCATACTCTTCAAGACTTGATTTCTCCAATGGTCCAAGACTGCCATCTGGATTCAACACTGCCTTTGATAGTTCCTTCTCTTCAGCATCGATGTCATTGACCACGAAAGCAGTCTTGCCCAGCAGGATGACTTCTCCATGTTTTTTGCCATAACGAACACGGAGTTTCACACGCTCCATTTCCCGACCGCGTTTCCGCTGCAGGTATTCAACAAGCACCTTGACAAACTCATTGTATTCCTTTTTGAGGTCTTCAAGTTGCGTCTTGGTGAGCTTCTTTGCGTCAAAGTCTCTCTTTGCCTCAAGAATGGTGTTTAGCACACGCAGATACTTTGCAGGAATCTTGCCTGATGCAATGAGCTCATTATCAAACTTCGAGATGACTTCTTCTGCAAGTACCTTCTCGATTCCCTCAGCACGAAGCAAGTCACGGATGAGCGTGATGCTTGATTCATAGATGTGCAGGACTGCTTCTTCTTCCTTGATCTTCTCAATCTGGGTGAACAGGCGTTTGATGCGCTTCAGGTACTTGTCTGCATCATCAAGCAACTCATCGACTTCCTTTCCTTTCACATCCTTCCTGAGACCATGCTCGATGTCCTTTCTGACTTTGAGTGACCGCTCATAAATCTCCACGAACTTGTCCTCGAGCAGCTTCTCTTTGTTGACAAATACTTCACGAAGCATGTCACCGCATTCTTTTGGTGCAGGAGGCGGCAAGCCATAGAGCATAAACGCTGCCTGCGTCGGCGTTAGGATGGCAAGGAAAGTATCCTCCATTGCAATATCCCTGAGCTTGAATTCAGCGCGCTTGAGCATCTGCTCGCCTGAGCCCATGAACATGTCAATGGCTTCTGCGCTGGGCTTGATGCGGCCCATCTCAAGCAGTTGCTTCCATGGCATGAAGATGCCACGGTCATAGAACGGTACGCAGTTGCGGAGCAGCGTAAAGATAACCGGGTTGGCTTCACGCAAAGCATCCCAGAATTCCGTGAGAATATAGACCTGGATATGCAGCTTGTTGCGGATGCCCGTCATTTCACCGGCTTCCATGCCCATGCTGATGATGATAGCGCGCAATTTATCCTTAAGCTCTGCGCGCGTCATCTTTTTCACGTCAGTGTCATCAATGATGACGTAGGTATCAATATCGGACGTCTCCTTGGCATAGCCCTTGAGGACGCTTCCTGCGACGACGTAAGAAACAATATATTTCTCGAACTTCTTCAGCACCATCGTCTTGTGAATTTCTGCGATTTTTATTGTCCGCAAAATGCCGCGGTCAAAGATAGGCGCTGCCATGGCAATGGTCTGCAGGAGATCATATTTCCCATCACAGCACGATTGCCAGAGTTCAGAGATGATGACAGTTTCTGTCACGATATTCTTGTCAATCTCCTTTGCAGCAACATCGATAATTGTCCCGAGCTTTTCCTTGAGCTCCTGCTTGGACATCTTTTTGCTGTCTGAATCATCAACGACAACGAGAACATTGATTGCATCAGGATTGGGCTGCTGGCCTTCCTCCGGCTTCCGTGGAGGCATGAGCGCAACGCCCGTAATATATTTGTCAAACTTCGCAAGAATCTGATCTTTGAATTTCTCGAGCTTGACCTTGATTTTCTCCAGCTTTTCCCGCACTTCGGGAGGGATTTTGGCCTCAAGCTCCTTCTGCATCTCTTCAGGAGTCTTAGGCACTGAGGGAGACTGTTGAGTATATTGCGGTTCTTGTGGTTCTTCTGTTTCCTTCTTCTTTGTCATTGTTTCACCTTCTGCATGGGGCTGCAGAATGCTTTTTAAAGATTTAGGGCATCGACGCCATACGGGTGAGACGAAATAATCATACCTGTCGCCGGTATGCCAGCACCGCAGGTTGATACCCATCATTGACAAACCCATACCCACCCTTACGAAGGCATGAACCTGAGGGTATTTTTCGCTGTCGATCAAGCCCACAACTGACAAGGAAGAGAATATCACGGTCATTGATTCCATTATCAGAAAGGATACCGCTATCAGCACAGATCTCGATGCCAAGGCGCAACCCTTCCCAGTCAACCAAACCTAGTTCAGTGCCCCGGACGTATTGCAGACCAAAGTCACTCGCATAAGAACCTTCCCCGCCGTCCTTCCTTTTCTGGTACTGTCCTATGACGTTGCCACGTTGCAGTAAGTAAGCAATGTTACGCACCTTTCCGTCCGCTGCCCACACAAATGTCCCCGGAATGACTAACGCGTCTGTCTTTTCTGTTACCCGGCATTGCCGCCGCAGAAAATGACGGTGCTGTTTCTCCGTAAGGGGCTGCGTCTCCCGATGATAAGTATATTCCGGCGCTACGATGATATGTGCGTCTATCTCTGGAATATTTTGGCAAAGCAAGTGGTCAAGTGATTCCACATGGTCCATAGCACGATCACACTGACCTGTTTCCGTACAGACGAGGCAAATGGACAGATGTTCCCGCGTCACCGGGTGCCGTATCCGTTCCAATGTGTACTTAATAAGCATGGCACTGACAATGCCTTCCTGTAGCATGCCAAGGTTCTCTTCAAGATGGTACATCCGGTCTTCCATTGCTATAGGGAAACAGCATTGCTTTTTAAACGTTAGTGTTTATTAATTACTTATTAGTAGTAATTTATTGGAAAGATTTATATAGGAACCACATTTGTCACAAGCTGGTGACCATTATGAAGAAAGTACTCATGATACCATTGTTATTTGGCCTTTCCACTACAGCGCAGGCGGAGCCCCACAGCCCGACGAGATTTTCCCGCCATACAATCGAAGGGAGACTTCAGGCACAGCAACCCGCAATCGAAGGTGTCGTAGAAAAGGAGACGCGCAAGTGTCGCAATGACAACGGCTACTGGCACTGCACATTTTCTGAAGACGAGCAACCAACAAGCGGCAAATGCCGTAACGATAACGGGTACTGGCATTGTAATTTCACCAGAGAAGAAAGCAGGAAATGCACGAATGACAACGGTTATTGGCACTGTGACTTCAGCCAGAACAACCAGTATTTCCAGCGTGACAATAAGTGATGACGGCCTCGAGCAGGCCATTTTTCGGGAATCATCTATCCCCCTACTGGAAAAAGGATCAATCAGTTGCACAAGCAGCTGAAGAAGCTACCGTCGCCACCGCGAAAGCCTTCTACACTGGAACCTGATTTCCTGCAGTATTACCAAAGCGCCGTCCATCCGACGCTGGAAGAGACTCTTTCGCAGAAGATTCGGTTGCCCCCGGTGAACCTCTATGGCCCACAACAGTGCGTGGACATGGACAAGCTGTTGACGATGCCATTCGATACATGCCTTGCTCTCGGGTGGGGTGCTGCCCCCTTATTTGCTACAGGTTTTGCATTTTATCTGCAGCCCCACATCTATAATGTGGTGTTCCTTTCGATGCTTGTACCGAATCTGTTTATGATGGGCACCATGTACAAGATACTGGTGAATGAAGATGTCATTTTCGATAAAGACAATGTCAATTCCTATGACCACGAGAAAAATACGATACGGCTGACATATGGGCTCTGGGAGGAAACATGGACAAAGGAAGACCTCGCTTTGACATTAGTGCATGAACTTACCCATCATTATCAGCACCTTAATCAGTGGCCTGATAATGATATCCTGATGGAAGGACACGCACGGACAGTGGAGCGCAAGGTTGCCGATGTCCTCGAACGGAGCACAGGCAACGAGCAATGGCTCCGTTGTCCTGTGCAGGAAGAGCTCCTCGAACTCGTCCCAGTCTATAGGAAAGTGTGCAGAAAACACGATGTTGTTCCGAAGGAATACAAGCTCATAACACCTCATAGTGACATTGCTGCCGAGGACTTGGTTTGGGACGATCCACACTGCAAAGGTATTGCGCTCTTCCGCATTGCCGAACACCACAAGGGCCAGAAAGTTTATGACGCAGTGAAAAAGAAGAATTTCGATATTCTGGTGCATCATGGTGCTTGAGACAAAAGTGGAACGGAACGGCAATGCCACGACGATCCGCAAGCCGGATGCGACGTATACCGTAATTTATGGTTGCCACGGCATACCTCAAGACTCGGATCAACTCCCACCGGATGCGGATGGCGTATTTCTGGAAACAGCACATAAGAAGTGGATCGATTGTAAAGGAGAAGAGTCGCTTACCGCCAATGTTTGCAGATACAGCATGCAATACGGCCCGATATTCCCATTTTTAGAAGAGAATGGAATCCCCACCCTTTACGGTGATTTTCGGTTGAATGAGAGATTCTTTGGTCGACGGCTAATGGAAATAAACCAGATTGACGAAGGCATTGTAGACAGGAGATTGAAACATGATCAACACTATGCACCAGCTCGTCGATCATGGCAAAACTATCTCGACACCATGGACGCCTGGCACAATGCACCACTGGCACACAAACTAGTAAGTGCCATTCTCGGCATAGAGTTACCACCACCTCAACCCCCACAGGTAACACGGGAATGGGGAATACACCGGGTAATTGTCGAGAAACAAGCTCCTTACGCAGCTAGAACAATTCTGCGACTTAGGGAACTCGTCCTTGCACACAAACAGGAATGGCTTGCAACGTTCTATAATAATCCCCATTTTGTCACCATTATCGGTGCAATGCATACAAAGCTAGAAGATGCGCTCCTCATGGATGCAAAAGACAGGACGGAATGCATTAAGAGAATGGCACCAACCATTGTACGGGAAGTTGCTCCGAATAAGGCATTTTACACCATAGCCAGCTGTGTCTACAAAGAAGACAAATGGGTAACTGAGCTTGTGTACGAGATTCCTGAGTTACGGAGCCTAATCTTTAAATAACACACATTATTCTGCATAACCATGGTCCTCGAAAAATTGGGGGAATCGCTGCGGGAAACATTGCAGAAGATTGCAAGCTCCCTTTTTGTGGACGAGAAGCTGGTCAATGAGCTTGTCAAGGACATGCAACGTGCATTACTCCAAGCAGATGTGAATGTCAAGCTGGTTCTGGATTTGACAAATAAGATCAAGGCACGCATCCTCAAGGAAGAGACGCCCGGCGGATTAACAAAAAAAGAACATCTTATCCGTATTGTCTATGATGAATTGACACAATTTCTTGGCAAAGACGTGCGTGCCCTGACAGAAGCAAAGCCAACAATTGTCATGCTGGTCGGGCTATTTGGGAATGGCAAAACAACGACATGCGCCAAGCTTGCCAAATATTATAGCAAGCGCGGCAAGCGGGTTGCGCTCTTAAGCACCGATATCTGGCGGCCGGCTGCATTGGCACAATTGCAGCAGCTTGGCAAACAGATACAGATCCCGGTCTTCGGTGACGCCCAGCTCAAAGACGCGCTCGCCATCTATAAGAAGTTTGAGCCGGAATTGCAGAAGTATGAGCTGGTTATTGTTGATACTGCGGGACGCGATGCTCTGAGCCAGGAACTCGTGGATGAGTTAAATGCACTCAATGGATACGTCAAGGCACAAGAACGACTTCTTGTCATGAGCGGCGACATTGGACAGGCTGCACAGAAGCAGGCAGAAATGTTCCATCAGAGCTGCAATATTACTGGTGTCATCATGACACGGCTCGACGGGACTGCGAAAGGTGGTGGCGCCCTGACTGCATGCAGTGTGACACAAGCCCCAGTCATGTTCATCGGCACGGGTGAAAAAGTTGACGATCTGGACGTCTTTGACCCGAAACGTTTTGTTGGCAGGCTGCTCGGGATGGGTGATATTGAAGCATTGCTCGAGAAAGCAAAAGAAGCATTTTCAGAAGAGAAAGCAGAAGACATCAGCGAACGGCTGATGAAAGGGGAATTTTCACTTATCGACCTCTATGAGCAGATGGAAGCGCTCTCAACCATGGGTCCCATCGGCAAAGTCATGGAACTTGTCCCGGGTTTCTCTCAGGTAAAATTACCCAAAGAAGCATTGCAGGTACAGGAAGGAAAGCTCAAGAAGTGGAGATACATCATGGACTCCTGCACCAAGGACGAGCTTAATGACCCGGAGATGATCTCTGCCGGTAGGATTGACCGCATTGCAAAAGGGTCCGGATGCTCGCCAAGTGACATCAGAGAACTGTTGAAGCAGTATAAGACGGGAAAGAAGCTCGTGAAGATGCTGAAAGGTGGGCCAAAAAAAGCAGAGAGCATGATGAAACGCTTAGGAGTGAGTTTACGATGAAGCTGGAGGCACTTCTTGCTGTCGCATTAGCCTGCCAGCCCATCATCCCTCACCCACTGCCAGACATACCTCTTGTCGAGAATGAATCATCGCCGCGCATCATCCTGAAGTACAACAACGAGTTGCCTGTGGTAGTGCATGGGCTAAGGGACATCACCATTCACAGCAGGACGTATGGTGGCAGCCTGCGAATAGAGTTGGAAGACTCCGATGAGATCTCGACGTATGTCATTTTACTAAATGAACACCACCTTACGTGCAGTAACGATCAGCACCCGACGCAGTTGCCAACAGGACGCGTCACGCGACAATACGCGGTGCCCATGCATGGTTATCTGCAGATTACTGTTTCTGACGGAAAAGGCAACACCTCGTGGGCGACTGTGACTATAGAAAAGTAAACGCAAATATTTATAAAGGACTGACTATCCCCAAAGACTATGGTTGTATCACAGCACAGGTCAAGACGAAAGGGAACTGGTGGCCGGTATCGTAGCCCACTCTCCAAGAAACTGTCTAATCTCGGCAGATTGCCGACGCTGACAAAGATTGGGGAACACAAGAACAAGCCGCTGCGCGTCCGTGGCGGGTTGGAGAAGGTACGCGTCCTCGTCGCAGGGTTTGCAAACATCGTTAACCCAAAGGACAAGACATTCAAGAAGGTCAAGATAAAGACCGTCACAGAAAACGCAGCGAACCGCCATTATGTCAGACGAAATATCATCACCAAAGGCGCTGTGATTGATACTGAATTAGGCAAGGCGCGCGTCACGAGCCGTCCGGGACAGGATGGCACAGTGAATGCGGTGTTAATATAAAACTGGTTCGATATTCTCTTCGTGCGTATCTTTCACTTATTTTTTTTAGCAGTCAGAACTCTTTCTGGCACATGAGCAAACATGCTTATCTGTTGACAGAGCTTCCGTCTGAACACTAGCTAGGAGTGTTTCTGCTTCTTTTCCCTTGTGAATAAAAAGACTCTTCTTTGCGTACCATGAAAATCCATTCTTACTCTTAGGGTCGGGGTAAGACCGACCCAACGTACATGCCAAGTATCTCATCAAATCATATTCAATCTTTATTGGCCCTTTCTTCCACACGTATCTGCCTTGCCATTTAGGAGTCGTTTTCTGAAACCAATAGCCAACCATGGGAATGTGAATTAATCCTTTCCGCATATGCAACCCGGGGGCAGCAGTCATTTCCCCGACGTAGAGTAATTTTTTGTCACACTCGTAACTATACTCCCCACCAGGATCTGACCAATCTACACCAGAGCCATCCCCCTCACAGTGCCACGACCCATATTCGACAGAGAGAGAAATTGGTCCATTCTGGAACGCATTCCTGAATCTGGTCCACCAGGTCTCCCAAACTGAGCGCAGGGCATCAAGTTCTCTGAGACCCTTGACTCCTTTAATTTCATGGAGGACAACAAGATCTGTCAACTCATCCCCAGTAGAGTGACCCTTGCGGATGGATTCCTGCAGCACTTCGAGATGTTTTGCTGCAGTGATTTCATACGCCGTTGCCCCAGCACGCAGCTCATCAGCTGATGTCAGGCAGTTTAGAATATGCGCGATGTTTGTGTGCATAATCCGTGAGCAGAGGCAGGTAGTATAAAAAATATGCGGTGATGCAGAAATCCCGTCTTCAGTATTCGTTCTCCCTGAATCCACAGATTATGCGCTCTTCCAGCTGCTGCGCAGTGGATGGGGGAATCATGATATACCGTGCTCCGTGCGTCGCATCATACACCTGCTTATCCTTGGAAAAACAATGGACCAGATGCTCTTCAGGCACATATTCGACTGGTACCCATCCACCAAGATCAACCATAAAGTCTACGGTTTTAACGCGACCATCTCCACGCTGCAGGCGGACATCGCGGATATAATCGACTTGCGCACGGTCAAAATAGTTCTCGAGTGCAGCACGGCCTTCCCCCTCAGACAATGCACGCGGCTGCCATGGCGACTGTACCCGGCGCTGGTATGGCTGAGCAATGTAAATGGAGAATTTCCCATTGGAAAAATAAGCAGACGGTCCTGGGCCCCCATACCATTGACGGTCCCGATACCACCCCCAGTCATGATCTGGGAAATATTCGCGGAAACGATAGCTCTGGTGAGAGACGTCTTCACCGATACGGATACGTACCTGTGCGTCGACAGGAGACACATGCAGTGCAAGTGCCAATGCAAGTATTTTGGAAAGCTTCATGTGCATCACCGTAACCGTTCTTTAACGGGCGTTGTAACATAATATGCCGCCTGCGGTGTGCCTTCATGCAGTTCCGCAACCATCATTTCACCAGGGATGATGTCCCGGAAATCACGCGATCGGATAAAGTCACTGACAATACTCGGAGGTTGCATTTTGAGGTACGTGGGCATAGTGCATTCCCGAAGCGTTTTGTCTTCAAGCTTCTCGACTAGCTCAGGTATTCCAAACTGGGGATACTCCCTCTGCATACCAAGCGCATAGTTCTGCAGACTGTTTTGCGCAAGGACGACAAACACATCATGTGGCACTATGATACCTGTAAAATTGCCCATCGGGACCCATTTGTCACTAGTGAGCTTCAGCAGTTCACCAGCAAGATTCGTCATATATAATGAACCGCTCATGGTCTCATAGACACACTTTTGCCATAAAGTAGATGATTTTGCCTGACTCATGGCGCCACGAAGTCACCATTGGTTTTTAAATTTATCTATTGTAACCATCAGCAAGTAGTTACTTACTGTGAGTTATAACCCATTGGACGACAAAGCCGCTGGCAACGGGGTCAGCAAGCATTTCAGTGCCATGGCCGTGCTGCGTGTAGAGTTTCAATTCCTTATCTGGGCTGATAGAGACATCATGCAGGCGCTGCACTGTCGTGGCTGAATAGGTATCTTCTACTGATGCGACCAGTAGCAGGTCGCCCTTGTAATGCAAAATGGCATCTTCGATGGCCATGCCCCGGTACTCCATCCCCGGAGACAGGAGAACAAGCCACTGCACAGGAAAGTCTCCACTATAGCGCAATGCAACATTTGCACCGATGGAGGCCCCAATGATGCCAAGACTCCCCATATCCACTTGCTGCCCTGCAAGATAGTGGGTTGCAGCCTTGACATCAAGCAGCATCTTCTGGAAATCATCCTTGGTGAACGCCTGCCATGTGCCGTCGCTTTGTCCGTGACCTCGAAAGTCGAGAGAGAGAACTGTATACCCATTCCTATTGAGAACATCAGCGAGTCCATCATAGGTATGCCTGTCCTTATTCAGCATATGCAGGAGGATAATACCGGGTGCACCGGGCTTTGCTGGATAAAAGGACGCGACAATGTTTTTTTGATCGTCGGTGGTCAAGGTGATGGGATGATATGTGTTTCCTGTACAGCCAACGAGAATCAGGCAGAGAAGCACAATGACTGCCTTCATACAAACTCCACCTTTGCAAAACTCTCACGATAGATAAGCCCGACAGTCAATGCTATCGTGCAAAAAATGAAGAGAACAGGACTGAACAGCCAGACAACAGCGATGACAGCAAAATAGAGGCATCGAATGGCATAGGAAAACTGGTTCATGGCCCTGTTCAGCATGCTGCTCAGGTAGGCAAGTCCTTCTTCTCCTTCAACTTTTTTGACAACGCCCACGCCGGTGCCCGCAAGGAATGTGAATCGGGAGAGCAGTCTGATGTGCATGAAAAGAAAGTAAATAGACAGGAAAAGCATAATGCAGATCAGGAAGAGTTTATTGGCCACAACAAACCCCAAGAGCCCCTTAGGCCCCAATTCCTCGCCCATGGGGACCTTATTGATGATGAAACCGAGCATGATGATGAGCGCAGACCCCAAGGAGGAGGCAGCAACGATACTGTTGCGGATGACATTAATAATATTTTCATACCTGTTCTCTGCAAACTGTTTCTTGAGCCATTCCCGTCGGTAGGCATTGATTTTCGAGCGATAGGTCTGGAGCTCCTGCTTCTGCAGGGTATAATAGAGAAAGAAACAGTACACTGCGACACTCAGCAGATACACAAGCAATGCAATTGTTTCAAGGTCACCCATTTTCGAGTATCCATGATTTTTGATTATTTAAGGATTGTGAGAGCAAATATGAAACCCTTGCCAGTATCCATGCCGCAGCTTTTGCCAAAACCGTCACGCTCGTGGCATGGGGACGCAAAGTTGCATAGCAACTTGCGCAAGAAATCTCGGAGATTTCTTTGCGCTCCATACGGGAATGCAGAGCCAGAAAAGAATACCGCCACCAGTGAGGATGATGCTGGCGAGCGGAGCAAAAGGGGTTCATATTGTGAGGGCTTCATCCAAAAAATCCGCTTCGCTCTGGGTTGGCATCGGTTCGGCTCATCCTATAAACCACACTGAGTGGCACCTTCCCGTATGGAGCGACCCCTTCCGCTTGTCCATGTTACCCATTCTTTAGCCTCACAAAAATGATGCCAACCTATTTTTGGATGAAGCCCATCCT
>JACQSS010000055.1 GCA_016211195.1 Candidatus Woesearchaeota archaeon | reverse complement strand
GGAAGCAAAAGAGGGAAAAGACAACAAAGTCCATGATTATGCAACCATACACAATACAGCAGACGGACAAGGGATTATACTCACTGCCGGCAAAGGAACTCCCGGCCCGTGCATTCAAAGCAGTCTCATCACCTTTAGCATCGGTCATTCTGCAGGAGCTTGCAAAGGAGCCGCTCTATCCCAAGGCACTGGCGAAGCGCATCAGGGTGCATGAGCAGAAAGTGTATTATCACGTACGGAACATGCTCAAGGCAGGCTTCCTGAAAGTTGTCAGGAAAGAAACGCTCGGCGGTACCACCGCCATCTTTTACGGCATTACCGAACCATCCTTTATTCTCCGGACAGAACAGTATCGGCCTGCGACAAAACTCACCTTGTCGCCTCCGGGTGAATTGCTGACACCGTTCATCCAAAATGGAATGCTCAACGCGCTGATTGTCGTTGGCAGCCCGGACCCCCATGGCCCTGAGCGCGCCCGCAGCAGGGACGGGTACTATGGGATTGACCTTGCCCTTTTCCTTGGGACATTCTTATCGCATGTAGCGCACCACCACGTCAAGCTCGATACAGAAACAAGGGCAGAAGACCTCAGGAACAACCTGATTCTCATTGGCGGGCCTATCGTGAACAAAGCAGTGGAGAAGATGAATGAAAAGCTGCCTATCTATTTTGACCCAAGTCAACGGTGGGCTGTCTACTCCAGGCTATCTGGTGAAACGTATCCATCTGATGAAACAGGGCTCATTGTCAAGGCAAGGAACCCATTCAACAAGGAGAAATATGTCCTTGTTGTGGCTGGAAAGCGGTATGCTGGCACACGGGCTGCAATCCTGTCTTTCCTGCGGTACGCTGGCGAGTTGGCAAAGGGCAACCTGCATAATCCCCGCATGATGGCAAAAGTTGTGGAAGGCATTGACAATGATGGGGACGGCGTTGTTGATGCAATTGAGGTCAGGGAATGATAAAAAAAGAGGCACGCATTCTGGGCATTGATGACGGCCCATTTGTCAAGGGAAAGAAACAAAGAGTCCTTGTGGTGGGAACATTGTTTCGGGGGGGGTCATTCCTTGATGGCTTGCTTTCTACCAATATTGCGCAGGATGGCAACGATGCAACGCGAAAGCTGGTAAAGATGATCAACCGCTGTAAGTTCCGTCCGCAAATCCAGTGCATCATGCTGGACGGCATTGCATTAGGTGGCTTCAATGTGATTGATATCCACCAGCTTTATGAAAAGACCCGCATCCCCGTCATCACCGTGATTCGCACCATGCCCAATATGCAGGACATCAGGGGGGCATTGTCCCATGTAAAAGACGGAGACAAGAAATGGGCGCTGCTCTCCACAGCGCCGGTGGTCAGGAAAATAGGACATGTTTATTGCCAGTGGATGGGCATTCCTGAAAAGAAAGTACTGGAGTTTATCAGGACGTCAACAACCCATGGCAACATGCCTGAACCCATCCGAATTGCTCATATTATCGCCCGAGGCATTGTCACCGGGGAAAGCAAGGGCGGTGCGTAGAACTTTGTAAGCGAGTATCACCCGTAATAATGACCACTGCTCATTTGCTCCCTGTCAAGAACACTCCCTGGCTTGTTGATGCGCGGCCTGTTGTTCTCAGGGTCCCGACGCATGGTCGTGGAGACATTTTTCAGGAAAAGGTTCATGCCCTGCTTCATCTCATGGACGCCTGTGAGATGGCCGCTCCTGCCGGGCTCGCCATCTATCACAATGAGCTTTTGGCAGAGATAATCGAGGAACAGAAGGTCATGGTCAACAATCAAGGCAGTCTTGCCATAGGTTTCCATAAATTCACGGAGCACTTTTGAAAGGATGAGTCGCTGCTCAATGTCAAGATATGCGCTTGGCTCATCAAGCAAATAAAGGTCGGCATCCTGCGACAGACAATGGGCAATCGCCACCCGCTGGAGCTCTCCGCCAGACAATTGGTTCAGTTGCTTCAGCATGAGTTTTTCGAGCTGCAAGGGGCGGATAAGCTGGACTGCATATTTCTCAGTCGCACGTTTCAGGACCACGGCAACCAAATCAGTTGAAGACGTATCAATATACTGCGGTTTGTAGCTCACTGCCACCGGTACGGACACACCACCATCACTTGGCTGCACTAGCCCGGCAAGCATTTTGACAAATGTTGTTTTGCCTATGCCATTCTCTCCGACGACGCCGACGACTTCATTGCGGAGTAATTCCCCGGCAGCAGCCCGCAATGCAAATGTCCCTTGCTTCACGCTCGTTTCTGTCCATGATGTCAACAGAGGGTTTTTCGTTTTCTTGTGCACAGTTGCCGGGCTAAAGTGGATGGCCACATCACGGAAGCGCATGTTCTCTTCGCGAAGGAAGCCCGCGAGGTATGCGTTGATACCGAGCTTCCCGGCTTTGGGTAGTGATGCCGCTCCATAGCAGGTCTCCTTACCGTACAGGACATAAATCAGGTCGGCAAGGTAATCAAGGATAATCAGATCGTGCTCAACAACAAGGACTGCTGTGTCAGGCGTCGCAAGCTCCTTGATGACACTGCTGGCTTTGAAACGCTGTTTTATGTCAAGGTAGCTTGTCGGCTCGTCAAGGATATAGACATTAGCTTTCTTCAGCATGGCTGCCGCCAATGCAACACGCTGCAACTCTCCTCCAGAAAGGGTACTGAGATCGTTGTCAAACAAATGCTGCAGATCAAGCTTTGCCGCAAGCTCATCAAGCCTGCCGTTTTCGTTCACTTTCTTCAGCAGTGCGCCGACCTTTCCCGTGACTGCTTTTGTGAGCATATCAACGTGCTGCGGCTTGTACGAGATGGTCACGTTGCCTAGTTTCTGCATATCAAAGAACCTCTGCGCGTCAGTCCCCTTGAAAAAAGAGATGATGTCCTGCGCAGTCGCATCCGTGTCCTTACCAAGATTTGGTTTTTGCAAGCCGGCAAGGATTTTGATACCAGTTGATTTCCCTATTCCGTTGCGACCGATGACACCAACGACTTTGCCAAAGACCGGGACGGGAAGATTATAGAGATGGAACCCATTCCGGCCATAGCGGTGGATGGGGGGCTTGTCCAACTGCTCAGGCAGGTTAATGATGCTGATAGCATCAAAGGGACACTTCTTGACACAGATATCGCAGCCAATGCACAAGTGCTCATCAATCCCCGCTTTGGTATCCGTTGCCTGGAAAATGCACTCATCACCCTTGCGATTGATAGGGCATACCCTGATACAGAGATAATTGCCACATTGCTGGGGGTGGCAATCTTCCTTCCGCACGACTGCGATACGTACCATTTTGCCGGACAATTGTTCAGCGCTTTAATAGTTTATGGATGATAGTTTATGGTTGGCAAAAGAGTTTCCGAATGGACTGGTAAAATGCCGGACTCACACCCGGTACAACACTCGTCGACCCAGTGGGCGAACCCCAACCTCACCACGTGCGAACGTCCGACCCATGATGGCAGAAGATGTAACTCTCCCTTAATCCATCTGCAGTGACCGCAGCGAGGCAGCAATCAGGATGATGCTGAAGACCAGAAAGAGCATCCCCCATTTCAGATGAAGCAAGCCGCTGTTCATGTAAATCAGCGACCATGCAAAGACAAGCATTCCTGCAAGCAGGAATGATGCAGGCAATGGCCTCCTATGCAAGCGGTGCACAACCATGGGTCTACCCATGGCGTTGGTCTTTAAATACCTTGTCCCATAAATTTAAAAATCCGGTGTTATTCATCTCGCTAAATATCAGTGTAGGTGAAAAAAGCTATGAGACAAAGATTTCAGGAAAATGTCGCACCAGTGAAGCAAGGTGACGAGTTACAGGTAACCATCGAAGGTGTTGGCGAAAAAGGAGACGGCATTGCAAAAGTCAAAGGATTTGTACTGTTTGTGCCCAACACAAAGCAGGGCGACCAAGTCATGGTGCGCGTCAATCGTGTGCTTGCCAAAGTGGGTTTTGCAGAGGTCATTGGACAGGCAAAACAGGAGCAGCAGCAGGAGCAGCCAAAGAAAGAAGAGGGTGCCCCTGAGGAATCCTACGAAGGATACGAAGACACGGAAGATTTCGGCGAAGAAGAGTAGATTTCTTGCTGTTTTATAGAAGAACTACATAGAGAGTACTCTCATGCGACTTTTTATTGCACTTGATGCCGCCGTGACAGAATGCCAGCGCCTGCAGGCGCTCCTTCCTGACAAAGGATTGACCAAGACAAAAGAGTATCATGTGACGCTGAAATTTCTTGGTGAGGTGACTCCAGAGAAAATAAGTGACGTGAAGGCCGCCTTGGGACAAATACAGCACAAAGCCTTCACGGTGATGACTACTCATGTGGGAGTCTTTCCTTCAGGGAAGAATATCCGTGTCATCTGGCTGGGTGTTGAACATAGCGACGGATTGACTGCATTACAAAAGGCCATCGATAACGCATTGCACCCGTTGGGCTTTCCGCATGAGAAAAATTTCCATGCCCACATCACGCTGGCGCGGGTCAAGTTTGCTGATGCAAACCTCCACGAAAAAATCAGGCAGCTGGCAGCGAAAAAGATAGAAATCCCTGTCAAGGAATTTATCCTGTATAAAAGCACATTGACACCTTTGGGGCCAGTCCACGAAGCGTTGCTGAAAGTCCCGCTTATTGATTGAAGACTTGCAGCTTCCAGCTTGTCCCGACTGCATAGTCCTGTGGCAAACCATCATAGTCTGTCAGCAGCAGATATGCCCGGTCATGCATGCCCGCATTCTCAACAGCGCCCCAGCGTGTCTGCCTGTAGTAACCATCCTTCAGCGTGGCATGAAACAAGCCTGCTTTGGTCGCATAGACGATTTCCTCGTTGATAGAAAAATCCGGATGGTCGCTGGCAGCCAGTTTCAGCCGGTCAAGGGGGTTGCCATGCTCATCTGCCAGTCTGAGACGGACAATCTTGTCCGGATACAAGGCAAAGAAACCAAAGAGTGTTCCTGCGACCGGGACACGTTCTCCATTTATGACACAGGACCGGAGAATGATAGTATCTTCAAACGTATACTGCGGTACAAAAGGAAAGACAACTCGTGATAGGTCATTGATAAGAGCCGATTCCTCGCCTGTAAAGGGTGCTGTTCTGACTGCGGCAATTTTTTCAGTTAATGCGCCTTGGGCAGCAAAGATACCTTCTGATGAACCAACTAAAATCTCCAGTCTGCCATCATTGTCCCAGTCGTGTGCAATGGGCTCCAGACCAAATTCCGTGCGATACCGGGGAAATTCAACGCTGGGTCCCTTGGCGCTTTCAAAAGAATTGCCCGTATTCCGAAACAGGTAGCAGCCGACAGAATTATTGACGACAATATCGGGAAGCCCATCGTTGTCCATATCTGCGACAAAGCCATTCTCACGATCGCGGGTAATGCCCTGTTCAGTAAGGGATTTGTTATGGGGCATGCCTGCAATAAAGTATGCAGTTCCGAAGCCCCCGCCAGTATTCTGATGGACATAGAGCATATGGTCGACGACGTACGCGAGATCTTCTTTGCCATCCTTATCAAAATCTCCGACGCCCAGCCAGTGGCGGTCTGCTGACCGTGCCTTGACTGGAAGCACGAGCTTGGCATCGTCATAGCCAGTCCTCTGTTTCTCATAGAGATAGATGCCTTTGCTATTCAGCGACAGCATCCCTTTTTCATCCTGACCTTCATGCAGCACAGAAAACCGCGTCTGCTCAGTGATGCTATAGTGCGGGACCTCTTTCATGTCAACGGGCAACGCCAATCCAGCGACGAGACCCATTGCAGCAATGAATTTGCCCATGACGTGGTGATAAAGCGCAATGTTTATAAAAATATGCCCACTTGCCGAGGCAACAGCCTTGCTTTATGGAGAGCGCTCCATTGGGTAATAGGTGAGCGGACATAAAGCGTCAATGCACGGGCGATAGATGTGCAGTTCTCGGACTGCTCGGAGGAACCATGACAGAAGAGCAATTTTTGGTCCCACAGGACACGTATCTCAAAGCAGGTATCCATATTGGCACAAAATTCAAGACACGCTATATGGAACAGTTTATCTATAAGACGCGGGCAGATGGGCTCTCAGTCCTCAATCTCCAGAAGATCGATGAACGCATACGCATCATGGCGAACTTCCTGTCCTTGTACAGGCCAGAAGATATCGTTGTCATCAGCCGCCGTGAAAACGGCTGGAAGGCAGTCAAATTGTTCAATAAAGTGACAGGAATCAGAGTGTTTGCCGGACGGTATCCTCCGGGCATTATGACCAATCCGCAGCTTGAGGAATACACTGAAGCGAAAGTCATTGTCGTGACTGATGCATGGCCCGACCGCAATGCGATTGATGATGCGCTGAAAATCGGCATCCCCGTCATTGCATTATGCGATACGAACAACACGGCAAACAATCTCGACCTTGTGGTACCGTGCAATAATAAGGGGAAGAAATCCCTTGGGCTACTGTTCTACATCCTTGCACGGGAATACCTCACAAAGCGTGGCTTGCTGGAGCCGGGGAAAGAACTGCCCGTGACCATGGACCAGTTCATGGAAGAGTAGATTTTTGTCCCTTTTTGTGGACGATTTTAGTAATGTTTTTAAGTAAAATCCCCTAGGGAGTGTTATGTCCTTCCATATGGAGGAACGCAGAGGTGAAAATGATGCAAATACATAATGGCTCATTCTTTTTTATTTTAAGTGTGCTTCTTTTTTCTGGCGTGATGTATTCTTTTATAGGAACTATGGGGTCCCCAACAGGTTCTGTTATCTTATCCCCAAACCAAGCAAAAATTGAGCAGACGTTATCCCCAGTCACCCCGGCACCGCAAAAAACAATCATCCAATTTGACCATTTTCCAACAGACGAAGATAAAGCAATTTTATTGGGGGAATCGTGTGACGTCGGATATGTTTCTCCCTTGCTTAATGCCATCGTTGCATCGTGCCCCGGCGTGGCATTGCAAGCGATAGCAAGTCGGCAAAGTGTTTTGAATATCTGGGAAGACAAAAGATTAGACCTTTTGCTGGATGTCTCGGTTCCAAAAATAAGGGTTCCGCAGACAGTTCTCAATTATGGCACGACGGGACTGAACATTAATGTCTCTATTCTTGATTCAGGCATTAAAAGCGACCATCCGGCGCTTGTCGGAAAAGTGGTCGAAGCGGCAGATTTTACCACAGACAACAACACAGCAGACTTCGTTGGTCACGGCACTGCTGTTGCGTGCGTCGTTGCGTGTAACGATCCTAATCAGCAATATAACGGGGTCGCTCCAAACGCAACGTTATTCAATGCAAAGGTTGCAACAAGTGCAGGTGCTTCTGTGAGTGACCTCGTCCAAGGAATGGACTGGTCCATTGCAAAAGGGGCAAAAGTCCTGTCCGTTTCCCTTGGAGCACTCGTAGAAGACTGTGACGGTAATGATGCAGCTGCAACGGCCGTGAATAATGCTGTGGACCAAGGCGTCGTTGTTGTCGTCGGCGCAGGAAATGGGGGTCCGGGAAACACAAGCATCTACACACCGGGCTGTGCCGAAAAACCAATTACCGTTGGCGCAACTGATGACAACGATGGATTATGGACCTCGTCATCTCGAGGACCGACTCTAGACGGCAGGATAAAGCCTGATGTTGTCGCGCCGGGCGTATCCATCACGACCGCTAACCTGAACGACGACTTTTCTGACAGAACGGGGACGTCATTTGCAACGCCCCATGTTTCGGGAGTTGCTGCACTGGTGTGGACAGCTAACCCAAGCTTAAATAACACACAAATCAAGCAACTCATAAAAGAGACTGCATTTGATTTGGGGCTGTTGAACATTGAACAGGGCAGTGGACGCGTTGATGCATTACGGGCTGTGAAGTATGCGGGCGGCTTTGTGGAATTCAACCTTACCCTGAACCCATTAGTCCTCATCAAAGGCGACGTAACAAACCTGACAGCAACTATAAACAACACAGGCAATAGGAATGCGCTCAGTGTGAATACGACTATCACCCTCCCCTCGGAGATAGTGCTTCAACCGGGAGAAGTGGCTATGCATTCATTGGGGACAGTTACTGCTAATACAACAGCTAGTACTGCCTGGCGGGTCAAGGGGAAAAAGGTAGTGACAAATGCAGTCGTCATTCTCAATGTAACTGCTGCAAACGGGAATGCCACAGGGGCGTTCCTAGTAAATGTGACTTCTTAGTAAGTAAGTTTTTTTCTTTTTTAATGAGTCTTTTTTTCTTATTTGATGAGAATTGATGGGGAATAAACATACTAAATGAGAGAATATTACTTATTTAATAGGTAGTTATC
>JACQSS010000054.1 GCA_016211195.1 Candidatus Woesearchaeota archaeon | reverse complement strand
TTCGTGCTCGCAGTGCGCGCATGCAGCGCGCAGAAATCTCTTCCAAGTTTATCGCCTACAATATTGGCGCCTGTTTATTCACGACTTTCTACAGAGCCAATGTCACGCACAAATTTATAAATTCCTTTTGCTTGTATCCAGGGATGGAAAGCAAAAGGGGTGTCGCTCTAGCAATTGCTCTTGCGCTCGTTTGTTATTTCATGTTTCCCATCAGTTTCCAGGCCCGTGTCGTTCTGGCGATTGCTGTATTCACCGCAGTGCTGTGGTTTACTGATGCTATTCCACAGGATACGACTGCCCTTGCCATCCCTTTCCTCCTTGTTGTGCTTGGCGGATTTGCTCCAGCCGATGTTTTTACGCCATTCTTTGATCCGATCATCGCGCTCCTCTTGGGCGGTTTTATGCTCGGTCGTGTCATCCACAAGGAAGGGCTTGCCACAATGCTCGCATCGCGAATAATGATCTATACAGGCACAAGCCCTTATGCGTTCCTTTTCTTTGCTATGGCTGCCACAGCATTCCTCTCTATGTGGATGTCTAATACTGCGAGTGCTGCGATCATGCTTCCCGTTGCAATTATGGTCGCCCATCGTAACCGGCTTGCAGTGCAGCAATCTAATTATGGCAAAGCGCTTGTTCTCGGTATTGCATTTGCCGCATCCATTGGCGGCGTCGGCACGCCGATTGGCAGTTCGCCGAATGCATTGGCGGTCCGGTTGCTAACAGACAGGGGACTGCCAATCTCATTCCTTGATTGGATGCAGCATGCACTTCCGGTCATGCTGATTGAATTGGTGCTCGCATGGATACTCCTGCTGGTATTGTATCAACCAGAGAAAAAAGTGCTCAGGTCGCCAGTGTTGTGGACAATCAAAACCAGAAAACAGAAAACAGCTCTTGCCATTGCAGTGCTGACTGTGGTTCTGTGGCTGTCAGAGAGCGTTCACGGGATACACTATTCTGTTATCGCATTGCTGCCTGTGCTTTTGTTCGCCTTGTTCCGCATCACGGACAAGGAAGACATTAAGAGAATCGACTGGCACGTCCTGCTGCTGGTGGGTGGGGGCCTGACACTGGGAAAAGCAGTTGTTGATTCCGGACTGGAGGCATATCTGGTCTCCATGGTTCCGTTGCAGACGGCGTGGGCATTGGGTGCAGTTGTCTTCCTCAGTATTGCGCTGACGACACTCATATCAAATACAGCAGTTGCAGCGATGCTGCTTCCGGTCCTGCTTCCCATGGCTGGACCGCTTGGCATCCCGCTCAGGACAATGGCTATGGCTATATCCATTGCTGTCTCCTTTTCGTTTATCCTTCCCATCAGCACACCGCCGAATGCCATGGCTTATGCAACAGGATATGTACGGGTACACGATATGATGAAGGCGGGCTTTGTCCTCTCATTTATAGGAGGATTCCTACTCATCTTTATGGGATAAATTATGATCTCTCATCAAGAGCAAAGCGATGGTTTTCCATAAGTATATATTCATCCAGATGCTGTGCATTGCATGTCCAAAAAGAGTCCGCATGTCTTGTTGGTCCTCTTATTGATTGCTCTTCCTTTTGTGACAGCTGCATTGCCCCCAATCCCAGAAGTCGGTCCTGGGGTGTGCGCATGGCGGCAACCTAATGGGCAACGCTGTGATGAGAGTATCCAACGGTGCGCAGAAGGATGCCCGCCGCTTGGTGCAGGACCTTCTTTTGTTCCTTCACCAGTCTCTCTACCATCACCAGCGCCCAGACCAGAGCCGACAATCATGAGCTGCAGCAGTGCTGTCAGTTACTGCATTAGTGATTGCCGCCGCTCTGATGAAGCTGCTTCCCTCTGCCTTGTCAGATGCATTGCAGGAAAGATGGCGAACAGGCGGGAAATGGTAAAATGCCTGCAAAGAATGAATATTCAGCTTCCCGGACAAGCCCGTGCTCAGGCAATCGAAGGCAACGTGCAGGGACTGAGCAAGGAGATAACAACACAGCTGGTGGTGATTAATAATGTCTTCTATTCGGAAACAGGCAGGAATGGGTATGTCACGTCCGGACATCGGGACTGGAAGCCCGGTGACAGGTTTTCCTATCATCAGACGGGAGATGCCATTGACTTGCGGATAAACCATCTTAAGCTCCGTGAGCAGATCAAGGTTTTCCAAAAGATGAAAAAAAGACTGGGCAGTACCTATGACGTCTGCCTTGAACTGCCGGACATCACAGAAGCGCGCAAGCTTCTCGGTGAAAATGTATGTCTTATCGGAAAACGCGATCCCCATATCCACGTTGAGTATGATCGGCACCGGGCAAAACGGACATTGCGTGGTGAAGTGCCTCCACCCATTGTGACACGCTATGAACTGCCTGCAGAAGAGAAGGAGATAACTATCCCTCGGTTGGTGCAGAAACTCAATGAAGCCTTTGGCCAGAAAACTGTTTTGTACGAGCAAACATTGCAGCTCCCGGAAGGGCTTGATATCCGCGTCTCAACAAGCGAGAAAGACCTTGTGCTCTGGGGTGCCATGGCCGTTGGAAAAGAGGTTGCAGTGAAAGTTGCAAAGTACGCCATTCCAGAAAATGTTCTGGCGCAGTTGAAAAGAGAGCTAGATCCAGTTCATGAGGGCTGGGAGACCGTTTCGTCGGTGTATGAGATCTCCCAGGTTGAACCAAAAGTAAGCGGCAATTATGCAGTCGGGCCGTTCACTGTAGAAGTGAGGTACATGCCAGAACTTTTACCTGAACATTACGGTCCTAAAGACGTTGGCCTGTTCCACGTTATTGTCGAAGGGCAGAAAGCAAAAATCAAACGCCTGCAGAATACATTTGTTGACCCGGTCAAGCGGGTCATCTTTGGCAAGACTGAAGGATTCTCCATGTTTGTCGTGGCGGTAATGCCTGAGAAGGCAAGTCCAGTCACCGGAGCGAGCGTCTATGTAAAGTATCTACCGCAAAAGTCCCCGACAAAGCGCATGTGACCATTTTATATAGGAAAAATACATTGGCCTTACCATGAAAAGAGGCCAGGTGAATTTTTTTGTTGCGGTCGGGCTGCTTGCTCTCCTTATCGTCGCATTGGCCATCGTGCTGAACAAATGGAGTGCAGCACCCCAGCAATCACAGGCACTGCCATTAGTGCGAACCCTGACAGAAAAATGCCTGGAGCAAACACTTCAAGAAGGCATCCATCTTGCAAGTATGCAGGGCGGTTACATTACTGCTCCACCGCAGCTTGCCACGGTGTCATTTGGCGGTTATGCAATACCATTCGCCTATGCTGAAGGCGTTGTCACAATGCCTTCTCTGGAAGAAATTGCAACAGAGCAACTTGCACCATATGTTGCACGAACGCTTGACACATGCACGGACCGGTATAAGGCTGTTTCGCTACGGGGTATTGAGATTGCACCGCCAAAAGTGACTGTCACTATTACAGACATATATGTCAAGGCCTCACTGTACCAACCCATTACCGCGGTGATGAGCACAGGAGAACGCCAGACGTTGGAAACATTTACGGCGCAGGTGCGCAGCCCCCTGTCCCGGATGCACGCTACAGCTTCCTCTCTCCTTGCAGTGCAACAGAAAGAGCCTTCAAAGATAAGCATCACTGCATTGAGTACGTCGGCATTTGTGGCACAAACCTATCATGTGATGCCACAGGTCCTGCTCACAACGCTTATGGACAACGCCACACTGCTCGCCGGTAAACCACCCACATTCATGTATGCAAGCCTGCTCAAAAAGAACATGCCTCCGGAATTGCGGCTGCCCGGGGAGTTTGTGCTCGGTAATGCACCCTATGCACTCCATGCAGTCGATGCTGACAATGACAAGCTTCTCTTTGGCAGCGACAGTGAGTTGTTTCCTGTCACGCCTGATGGACGGGTCGTGGCAAAGGCGTCACCCGGCAGATATCTCGTCACCTTCTTTGTGATGGACAGCCGTGGGCAGGCAGACCGACAGGTCGTTGAGGTGGTGGTGCCATGAGAATGCTGCTCATTGCCCTGCTGCTGATAGCCCCTGTTTTGGCAGAGGAGAAGCTGGACTATGCAAACGTGCAGTGGGAGAAGGTCTCTGCTGAACAATGGAAAACGTTTGACTGGCAGCAGCTCAAGAGCACAGACAATGTCCCGTGGGATACAGTAATGAAACTGGTAGAAAAACAGGATGATGCCAAACTACCCACTGCAGAGACCAATGAGGCAGCATTGAAAAAAGTACAGGAAAAAATGCAGGAAAAACTGGGGCTGAAGTCGCTTGATTTGCAGCAGGCGACATCTTTGCGCTTCAAACAAGGAAAGATTGTCAATGGAGACGTCCCGTTGCCAACCCTTCCGGAGAAAGCACAGGCACGGGCCACTGCAGAAGGAAGCTGGCAGATTACGCTTGGAAAGGCAACACTCGATGTGGATAAGAACCTGAAGGACATGGCAGGAGAACTCAGCGTCACTGATAAAGGGGATGCTCTTACTGCCCAGCTTGGAGATGTTACTGCACAGTTCCCACAGGAAGGAACTGCACACATGAGTAAAGGAGAGAAGGGAATCACACTGCAGGGCACGCAGCCATTTACTGCAAATGGCGTTAATTTTGACAAAGCTTCTTTGGTTGATGTTACTGCAGATTCCTTTACGCTGAAGACAGGAAAGCTACAGATGCAAAAAGATGGAGATGTGCTCGCTTCTTTCAGCCAGCCTGGCACAATGACTGTTAAGAGTAGGCTGCCTGCTCGCTTACAACTTGAAGCATCCTCCACAGACAGCAGTGTTTCCATCCTTGGCCATACCCTTCAACCCGTTGCGGGCAAGCCACTGGACGTGACTATCGGGGGGACTGAGCCGAATCATAAACCTGGATTGGTATGGATAAGCAAGAGCGGAGAAGAATTCACCGTGAAGGGGTCCGGCATTGCGCAGCTTCAGTATCACGACAAGCAAAAGAATGACTATTTCATGCTAGATGTCCCGGAGAGCACACAGTTTACACTTGAACGGGCGCAGAAGCCATTGACCACTGCCCCGGTGACATTCGATTATAAGGTGACTATGGAAAACCCTCTTGCGAACGGCCATGTTGGAACTGCCTCTATCAATGGTGTTTCTTTCACGGGCAAGAAGAATGGGGGCTTCTTCATTGAACAGGCGGATGCAGACAATTACTATCCTGACATGAAATATCGGATGCTTGATATTGAGTATCAGGACAAGCAGCATCCTGCCCTGAACCGGCAGTTGTCATTGACTGATGACGGGGTTGTTCTCCGGGGATATAAGGGATATACGCATGCACCCAACCAGCTGCAGACATATAATGCCATTGCAGTCGATGTCGAGGCGCGGGGGGCCCAGGCATGGAAAGAGATGATTGAAATCAAGACCGCTGATAAGCCCGCTGCAGAAAGATTGTTGGAGATGACACAGGTAAAAAATCTGGATGCATTGACGAGCACAGGACGGAGAACCATGCATGAAATAGCAACATCTCTGGCGAAAGAAGCTGGCGCAGAGCACTGGACAACATCATTTAGCGAACGTGTCGCAAGTCTCCTTCCTTCCTTCGGCTATGCATCGCAGGCAAAAATAGCAAGCCGCAAGCAGGCTGCAAACACGTTTGTCCAATCACTAGAACAGGGGATTGGTGATGGAGTTGACGAGGAAATGCTTACCAGAGCACGTGTGAAACCAGAGGATGTTATACCCGAGCCGCCACGACAGGTCCCATTGTTGCGCCATCCGATCAGTGCACGGCAGCCATCTGTGCGTGCCGATGAACCTCCCATAATAAGACCCACCATCATGCACACCCGGCAGGATCAAAACGACCCAGCATATCGCGCATGGAACACCTTAAGCAATTTCATGATCGAGCCGGAAGCCAGCATCAGAAACACGGATGCAGTGACGACCTTGCGACGCGACATTGATTTTCTATCACAAAGCGGCAAGCCGCTGGGTTGGTATAACCGCCAGTTGGCTGAGTTTGAAGATTCAATGACACGGTACCGTGACCATCACCGTGCATTGGACGAGATATTCCCGCAGCAGGAAGTACGAAAAAAGGCCCAGAGCGCTGACGCGGTGCTGCAGGAAATACGAAAGATGCGGCAGCGTCTGGGGAAGAAGTGAGTGATTTATTTTTGACCAACTGGTCAAATCATTGATCTGATGATGAGTTCTGCTTCTTTGTTTTCTTTCCGCAGGAACATGTCTTTGCGTAATGCTTTTTGCAACCAAAAATACGATGGTCCCTGCACCCGCAGAGAAGGCATTGCTTGTCCTGTTTCATGGTATCACCTGTGTTTGTTTATTATCATTTTTGCCACTGTAGCCCCACTTGCGCAGGCGCCCTCAGCCCATGGGCTGTTCAGCCAATCACCTGCAAAATAGATATTGTTCTGGCCCTGGTCATGTGCAAGAAATCGCCGGACTCTCATAATATGCCGATAGGAAAACTTGGGCATCGCCTCGCTATGGCGCATGAGAACAAAGTTTTGTACCTTTACCTGGGGGCAGAGCTTCTGGAATTCATCCTTCACAACAGCAAAGATATGCTCATCCGATTGCTTCATTAGCTTCTTCGCCGCTTCCTCATGCAGGCCGATGCTGACGAGGGAGTATGCACCTGCTGAAATCCCTTTCTTCTCCTCATTGGTGAATTCGGCAATGACCTTATTCTCTTTATACGGGATATACGCACACTGGATGTTCTTCAATGAATGAGTGAGAATCTTATAGGAAACAGTGATAGTTTGGGCATACGTCACCTGCTGCAGTACTGCCTTCTGTTCTTTTGTTGGCGAATCTAAGAAGGATCGGACTTTGGTTGCTGGAGTTGCAATGACTACAATGTCAAAGCAGCATTTTTTTTTCCCCGTTGGTGTCACGACAAGGTCGCCATTGTTCTGTGTAATGTGTTCAACCGGTGCATTCACGTGCACTGTCAGCTGCCGGGCAAATGCATCTGCAAGCTTCTGCATGCCTCCGGAAACGCAGCATAGAGTTGACAATTCATCCGAGACAAACATGGGTGCGACAAGATACAGCAAGCCGCCCGTGATTTCTTTTGATGAATGAAAATGCATTGTTCTCGTGAAAGAATCAATGAGATAATCTGCAACTTCTTCACTAATCAGCTTACTGGCAAGCGCATGAGCATTCCCTCTTAGCAATGATTCCGGAACGGTGTTGAGTGTCTGGGCAATAGTACCGACATCCCGGAAATAGGACGATGCATCTGATCCCTGTTGCCGCAGCAGAAACAAACCCAGGCGGAGCTTGCTCCAGATACCCACTGCCCTTGAGGAGATAATGTCACCGAGGCTATGAAATGCAAGGCGATGGAACCCCTTATTTCGAAAGACAACATGGTCTCCAGGAATCTTTTTGAGGACCAACCCAAATTCACGGATGTAATGCCTGATGGACTTGTAATTCAATACAAAGAAATCTGCTCCCCGGTCAAAAATGAATCCGTCGGCAGAGAGGCTGGACATCCGTCCACCGATATATTTGTTGGCCTCAAAGACAGTGACCCTGAATCCGGCCTTGTGAAGCTCATACGCTGCAGTAAGTCCAGCTATTCCTGCACCGATGACTGCGACTGTCTTTTTCATGGGGCTTGCTTCATGATACGGTTTGCAGCATATACGCCAGTAATGAATGAATCCTCCAGTCCGCAGATATTATAGTCAGAAGCCAGATACAAACCATTGCCGAAATCCTGTTTACACCAATTGCTGCCAGACAAGACGCATGCAGTTGGCCAGTATATTTTTTTAATGATTTTGTGATTATCATAATAGCGTTCGAGTTTGGGATATGCAGCCTTACTGAAGAGAATATCCGTGCCTGTCTCCTGCTTCCATAAGATGGTGATGCTGTGCCCCTTTGGCTGAAAGAAGACGATAGGCTTGCCTCTATAAACCAACTTTCTTGTCCCGAGAACCTCAAGCACGTACACAGGCACGTTGTGTGTTGGTTTCGGGACCGCACAGAATCGTTGCGCATCCTTGTACGGCAAGGCAAGCACTACATTTTGCGCATGATACGTTCCAGCCGACGTGCTGACAACGTATCCGCCCTTTGTCTTCTGCAAGCTGTTTACTGTTGCAATGCAGATTTTCTTCTCCCATCCCCGAGTGAGCAGGTGACAGCATCTGCTGTGGTCCGCAACATATGTTCTGCAGAATACTGCCATGAGCACGTCCAGATACGCAAAGGCATTGCATTTGTCATACTCAACAAAGCCGGTGCTGTTGAACAATGGACCAAAGAAGACTGTATTGAGGTCCTCCAGGTTATATCTTTTCACAAACTCTCTGGCCGACTCCTTCGCATAACCAGTCAGGACCGGGTCTGCTGCAAGGAGCGCCTTTTGCGGTTCATGAAGTGCCCTCGTTCTGAGGCGGCGCAATCGTCTCCGGAAATCACGGACTATAAAATAAAGCCGCAGCAACTGGGGCAAAGACCGCAATGTTCTCAGGCAGTAAAAGGTGGTGAGTCTTTTCCCATTGAGGAAGAAGCAGTCGCGGATTCTGATGCGCTTGCCCCCGCCCATGTATGGCCAGATGTTCCGATAATCTTCTGTTACATAGCTTGCGCCGTAATTGACCTTATGCGACTGGGACGTCAGCATCCTGCCCCCGACTTCTTTTGTGAGCAGCAGAAAGTCCTGTCCATGTTCATGCAAGGTTTTGCCACAGGCCATCCCGGACACGCCGCCGCCGATGATGATGGTTTCAGCTTTTCGCATAGATAACCTCCTTTTTCGACGTGCTAATGGGTGGTCTGAACTGAAGAAATGATGGCAAGACGCTGTTGATGGCATTGAACAGAATATCCAGCGCAAGACGTGTGTCCAATGTCTTTAGCATCAAATAAGGCGTGTGCTCTCCTCTAATAAGGCGGAAGAAATCCGTCTTGTTCACTGAATTGAAATTTGCTATCCATCGGTCAATGTCCTCATTCCGTACCCAATGGAGATAGATGTAGCGTATTATTTTGTGCATGTGGTAATATCGACCGTATGTGTCCCAGAACAGGTCCAGAAAATAATCCAGTTCTTTTGCAGAGTAGTCTCTGACTTTCATAATCGTCTGGTAAGCCATTCTAGCACTGTCCACAGCTTCCCGGAAGCCTTCAAGCGTGACCGGTGTTCCACACCCACCAGCATCGCCAATTGCGATCACATTATCGTAGACTTTATGGGGTGTCTTTCCCGCAGGACCGAAACGCCCATAGGAATACGTGATTCTGCAATCCCTCAGCCAACTGTTGTAGGGTGTTAGGGTCTTCAGTGCACGGTGTACCCTCTTCTTCAAATCTGCCAGAGTCGCGTCGGATTCCGGATAGAAGTCAGCCCATCCAAACTGGGCTTTTCTTCTGGAGAGCACATATAGCCACCCCCCGCTGTTGGAGACCTGAAAATTAAGGATGAATGAGGCTTCCTTTTGGACATGGAGATTACAGTTATCCAATTCCACTTCATATGATAAACCAGTTTCCTTGTTCGTCTCCAGTCCCAAGAGCCGCTGCACGACTTGGGCAAACCCGGAACTGTCAACAACCAGCCTGCCAAAATATGTGTTTTTGCTTCTGTCTGCAAGCAAAATCCCACTATCCAGGCGCCGGGCTTTGACGATGTCAACTCCGGTTTTTACCTTAACACGCTTTAGTTTTAATGAAGCTGCCCATCGGGCATAATTGACAAGGCACATTATCTTCTTCTCAGTCCGGGCAGCCTTGACAGTCGGCCCGTAAAATGCCCATGTGTCAAAATAAGTGTCAATGAATGGCTCCAATCCGTGTGATTTTGCCGTGTATGTGAACGTGCCGAAAGAACGGGGTTGAATGGAGATGACTGGCTTTTTCTCCAGCAGCAGCACACGCAACTTCGTCTTATCTAGGAATGCAGCAAGCCGAAGACCCGAGACTCCTGCACCTACGATAATAACATCATACACCTCTTTTTTCACAGATAGACCAATAGTTTATTTATTCATAAATGTGTCGCAAATGCTTAAATAGCAGTGAAACCATTACAACTATTAAAAAGAGGTGAATTCTATGGCAGATAAATTGAATTGGAAGGGTTTGGCAACCGCAGGAGCTGTTTTCTGGGGTGTTTATCTTGGATTAGCAGCATGGGTCGCGATGGCCAATCTACAGTTGCCATGGTTTAGCAAAGAAATGTTCAGTATGCTGGCCGGCATTTATCCAGGAGTTACACCTACTGGAGCAGGTATACTTATCGGTTTGGTCTGGGGCGCTGTCTGTGGAGGGATATGCGGAGGCATTCTGGCTGGGCTCTATAACTGGTCCAGTAAGATGTGGAAGTAGACTAGCTAACCCCCGATTTCTCTTTCGATGAGGGGTGAGCTTTTTTTTTATTTTTATGAAACAAAAAAGAAAAAGAAGAAAATCACTTAATGACAATCGTCTTCTTCTCCGGCTCGGCCGATGCCATGCGGGGCAGAATAATGTTCAGAATGCCATTCTCATACGTTGCCTCTATCTTGTCCTTGTCAATATCTCTTGGCAGCGTCATGCTCCGGCTATATGAGCTCTGCCACTGCTGCTTATCTTCCTTGCGCGTGCTTTTTGCATCAATGTGGAGGACGTTGTCATCCAGGTGCACCGTGATGTCTTCCTTCTTTGCACCGGGCATCTCAAGGCGGCCGGTATAATTTTCCTTTGTCGTTTCCCAATACACTCGTGGCAGACGATAGCCGCCAGAGTCCGGGAATAATGTTGAAAACAAATCGAGGTCGCTGTTCAAATCCCCTTCCATCCGATCCAGCATGCGTTCCAGATGCCGAATGTTTTGTGCTATCAAATCTTTTGTCATGGTGTGTGTACCTCCAGAGAAAGCCGGTCAGATTCTCTTTTTATTTCTTATTCCTGAAATCTGCGTAGATGCCGAAGAGTTAAGGATTTCTTTTCGGCAAAAGTGGACTATCACACCAAGGATGGATATCCCTTGAGAATCTTTATACCGTAGAGTTCCCGAATCTTTTCTTTTCCACCCGGCGTATCAAGAAGTTTCTTCAGAAATCGCTCATGCATAACATATTGAGCATTGATGAATTCAACATGTGCCATTTTCCAGTTGCCTGTCCGCACACGTTCCGCGTTCCGCAGAATAGGATCATCATTCATAGCCGCAGTCTCCGTATCATCCCTTTAATCCTGGTTATCTCTGACTCATCTACTTCTTCTTTGAAGACAAGCCTCAAGTGCCTCGCATCAGCCATGTCTTTTTCAGACTTTAAAAGCTCTTCCTTAAACGCAATATTCATATTGATGGAACTAAACCAGATATCAAGGCCTGTCAGGGGATTTTTTGCCTTGTTTGGAGCTGATAGGTGTCAAGCTCATCCTTTGTGAATTTTATCTCCATCTCCGGCAAAGGCCTGTCTTTCCAGGTGTACCGGATACTTACCCCCTCATGCAGATATTCATAAAGTTCTGTAGGGTCATCACTCAGCATGCCAACAAAATTGTGCGCAAGCAGATCCCTGTGCAAATCCAGGAAGGGTTCTTTCTTTAACCGGGGGAGAATCATATCAATGTCCTCAGTGCCCCTTGTTCGTCCTGCTGCTATGGCAACGAACCCAGAAACGATTATATAAGAGGTATGCCTTTCAATAACTCCACAAAATTCTGTTACAAATGTATCCAGAATTGTTTGGGGTGCCTCACGCATGGAGCATCAGAAGCGCGCGGGTTTTATATGCATTTGCCTATCAATACAGAAAATCATCTATCGTCTTTTCCATGGCCCTCATTTTGGCCACATTCTCTGGCTTGCACCGGATTGTCTTTTTTCCTGTCGGTTTATAGAGGTACTCCGCATCAGAATTATAGTATGCACCAGTCACTCTTCCCTGTACCTCAAGAATATCGAGAGCACTTGAGATATCATTGCGCGTATAACTGTCATTTCTTTTTGTCACTTTTGCACTCAGCTTGCTCATCGGCATGCCATAGATCAAATCGGCAATACTATCATCCTATTCTTCATACGTGGTCAATACTTCGAGGACAAGTGGCACTAGGGAGGTGTGGGCATCTTTATTTAGTGCATCAAATTATTTCTTCAGTTCCTGCCGTTGTGTAAATTTATCTGCCCTCAATTCTTCCCCTCACCAAAGCCCAAAAGATACTAGCCCCGTTTAGTAGCCCTACCAGGACTATTGACTTCAAGCCGATAGCCCCGGGCGGACTTTCGTTGACAAGATGATCTTATCAGTTTCGAACCGCCGTCACAAGGTCCAGAGCCTTGTATGATTGGCCGCTACACTACGGGGCTGTTACGTCTGTGAAAATGGTCAGGGGTATAAAAAAGTTCACTTCCTGCGCATACTCCCATCAACAATATCCCTTTTACCCTCTACATCAAAGACAACGGTCCAACCAGCCATATCTTCCGGCTTGAAGCCGCGAATCCCTTTCTTCATCCTATTCCGGAGCGTGCCTGTCAAATCCTTTTCTGTGAATTCAAAGACCTTTGTGCCGCTCTTGATGCGCCCGATTCTGCTTGTCGCATCGCGGGAACCTCGAGAATAAATCTTGAATACCTTCCCTTCTGCCATCAAATCACCTCTCTTGTTCCTAAGCATTCATTCTTATAAACATTTCCATTGATGCGGCTTCATCCAAAAAATCCGCTTCGCTCTGGGTTGTCATCGGTTCGGCTCAACCAATAAACCACACAG
>JACQSS010000057.1 GCA_016211195.1 Candidatus Woesearchaeota archaeon | reverse complement strand
GAATAGCACACTCTCAGCGTGTACATACATCATAGAGAAGCGACATTTCCCGACGGGACCAACCCCTTTGTCGCTTGTATTGGTAAAGTAATAACGCTTCGCCTTAAGTGTGCTATTCGCCTCGACGGGACTAAATACCTACGGGAAGTCACTGTATTCTTATACTACCTCTATTTCCCTCTGTGTATGAAACAATACTTCTCTGTTGACATAGAAGCATCAGGCAAGACTCCGGGCAAATACTCAATGCTGTCGCTTGGTGCCTGCCTTGTTGGAGAAACCTCGGTCCAATTCTACCGGGAGCTAAAGCCGATTTCTGATGGATACAATCATGATGCTATGAAAATAGGCTGCCTTGGGCTGCACTGCCTTGAGGAGTTTCTGCATTTGGAAGAATATAACCCGCGGCGGCATGGATTCCAGCCGCCAAAAGCGCTGCAGGTGCTCGAACAGAACGGGGAAGAGCCTGAACAAGTGATGGCTGCCTTCGCTGATTGGACCAATACGGTGGCTGGTGATGCAACGCCTGTGCTCGTTGCAGCGCCAATTGCATTTGACGGGATGTTCATCACATGGTACTTCGATAATTACTTCATCGGTGACAATCCTTTTGGTTATGGTGGCGAAGACATCAATTCTGTCTATCGGGGCATGATGTGTGACATGAATGCCCACCGCAAATGGTTGGGCATGCCTGATGAGCGTGCCTGTCCTCATAATGCATTGGATGATGCTGTTCAGCAGGCAAAAGAATTCGAGCGGATTCTTGCGATGATGGCGGTTCCGTGATTTTACCGGAACTTATTTAAAGTGGTGGCCATTCTCTACCATTATGCGAGTTGGTTGTCTTCATTGTAAGTGAATTTTTCTCTGGTTCTTGTAATCCAATTTCTCTCTTATGGCGACGATGGTGTAGCGGCAGCATAGAGGCCTGTGGAGCCTTTGGTCTGGGTTCAACTCCCAGTCGTTGCCCTTTCGGTGATTTTCTTCATTGTTTCTAGTGCACAGGCAAGTTCTATGGAGTTAGTAGTTGCTTGTGATTCTGTTTACAGACTGACTAGTGCCAAGTCTGATGAGATTCAACAATACTGGAGGAGATGATGATGACGGAAACGAATATAAATGATGGAACTGAACAAAGGTCCATGGAACGTGTCAAAGGAACATTTGACTTTTATCCGGAAGATAAGTACGCAAAGGAAGCCATTCTGGATACACTGAGAACAGTTGCAGAACGGGCAAATTTCAAATGGGTGGAGACGCCTGCGCTTGAGACCATAAAACTCCTCACGCGCAAAAGCGGTGACGAAGTCAGGGACCAAATATTTGTCATTGAACAACGAGGAGCAGAACAATTCGGACTACGATTCGACATGACTGTGCCTCTGGCACGGATGTTCCTTGCAAAACAGAAGGAATTGCCCAAGCCGGTCAAATGGTGCTATACAACGCGGATGTGGCGCTATGAAGCACCGCAGAAAGGCAGACTACGCGAGTTCTACCAGTTCGGGTGCGAGCTTTTCGGGCCGGCAACCGCAGCTGCAGACGCTGAAGTCATTGGCGTGGTTATCAATGCGTTAAAGGAAGTCGGATTGTCCGAGAACGATTTTGTCGTGAAGATAAGCAACCGGAAACTCATTCAGGGCCTTCTGTACGACCTTGTGCCCAAGGATAAAATGGATGAGGCGCTCCGTATCATTGACCGTGCGCCAAAAACGACGAGCGATGATGTTGTCCAGCAGCTCGAAAAGGCTGGCATCCGGAAAGTGAAAGAAGTGCTGCGGCTATTGGAGATGAAGGGAAAGCCGCAGACTGTTTTTGCCGACCTTGACAAGAGCACGCTCAATGAGCTTGCTAGGGAAGGACTTGCTGAGCTCAAGGCGATTGCTACCCTTGTTCCGTCACCAAGCATAGTGCTTGATTTGTCCGTCGTGCGCGGGCTTGCATACTATACGGGGTTCGTGTTTGAATGCCTGGATAAGCAGGGAAAGTATCGTGCATTGGCTGGCGGCGGCAGGTATGATGACCTTGTGCAGCTCCTTGGGGGAGAGGCAACACCGGCTGTCGGCTTTGCGCTTGGCTATTCAACACTCTCGCTCCTGCTCGAAGAGTTGGGCAGATTGCCAAAACAGGTTCCTGCACCACAACTGTTCTGCGTTGTCATTGATGAGGCGGTGAGGACGTATGCCTGTACTGTTGTTGAGTCTCTTCGCAAAAAATATACGGTTGAGATGGATATCATGGGCCGAAAAGTGGGCAAGCAGATTGAGCAGGCCAATGCGCTGAAAGTCCCCTATGTCCTCTTCATTGGTCCGGATGAAGCAAAACAACAGAAGGTCAAGCTCCGGGATATGAAGACCGGCAAAGAGACATTGCTCTCGCCAGAAGACATCAGGCTGTGAAAACCTTGAGCATGGCAGTGATCTCTTTCTGGTAGTGGGGGTACTTCACTCCATACTGCTGGTAGCGAGACAGTTGTGCTGGCGTCCCGATGATGATTGATGTCGCGTGCAATGCGCATTGCTCGTCGAACTCCTGCTCCGACTGTGGCCAATCTGTATGGTTATAGCAAGCATCTGCCGCGCACAGCGCAAAATTCCAGTCACGCTCAAATTGATTCATTGCAGGAAGCCACCCTGTGGTATCAATAAGCAGTTCACCGAACATATTGATAAGGCCCCCTTCGCGCGATTGCGGGTAATGCGCATTGATATTCTGAATGTCTATGTAGACATGGATGCGTGCCGGGCTCTCGTTTCTGCACTGGAACAGGAAATCAGTCAGTTCATTGAGATTTTCAGTCGTAGACAAGTACTGCTCTAATCCGGTTCCGGTCACTGTGAGATACGTCGTGCACTGGCTCATGATGTGCTGTGCGTCTGCCTTTGTGCAGTCAAGTTTTCTTGCCGTGACAGAGAATTCTATCTCTCCGGTACGGAACAGGTCGTCGAGTGATATCATAGATCACTCTTGCTTTTTTTTCTATATAATGGTTGACATTCCGCAAATGATTTAAAGAACTTTTGTCTGTGACATTCAATGCCGGAAACGAAATGGATTGTCGTCACGGGGGGCGTTGTGTCCGGGCTTGGCAAGGGCACGGCAGCTGCATCTATCGGCCGCCTCATCAAGAAAGGCAGGAAAATCGTGCCGATAAAATGTGACGGGTATCTGAATGTTGACCCCGGCACCATGAACCCCATTGAGCACGGTGAAGTCTTTGTGCTTGATGATGGAGGCGAAGTGGATATGGACTTCGGCCATTATGAACGGTTTCTGGACATTGACTGCAAGTCCTCATGGAATCTGACCAGCGGGAAAATATTTAATGCAGTGATTGAGAAGGAACGGAAAGGTGAATATCTCGGGAAGACAATCCAGATATTTCCTCATGTTGTTGATGAAATCCTGCAGCGGTTCATGCGGATTGCCAAGGACGACAAGGCCGATGTCGTTCTTCTCGAGATAGGGGGGACGGTGGGCGACATTGAAAACTCGTGGTTCATTGAAGCTGCCCGACGGCTTCGCCGGGTGGTGGGTCAGGATAACATCATGTATATTCACCTGACTTATGTGCCATTTCTGGGGTCAGCAGGCGAGCCCAAAACAAAGCCTGCGCAACGGGACCTTGCAAGCCTCAGATCAATGGGCTTGTCGCCGGATGTCATCATTGCCCGGAGCAAAGACCCATTGCCTAAGAAAATCAAGGAAAAATTGTCTCTCTTTTGTGATGTGCCGGCAGACCATATTGTCTCTGGCTGGGACATTGATACTGTCTATGAGATACCATTGATGTTCCAGCGGGAAGGGCTGCTGTCATTGTTACATGAACATCTGAAACTGTCCAAAGACACAGAACTGGAGAAATGGTCTGAGCTTGTTACCAATATCCAGCACCCGAAAAAAGAAATCACGGTGGCACTCTGCGGGAAATACACGCAACTCAAAGACTCGTATGCCAGTGTGCTTGAAGCATTGGTGCATGCCGGAGCCCATCTTGGGGTTCAGGCGCATGTGAAATGGATAGAGACGACGGACATAGAAGAGGGCAAAGACCCAGCAGAGGCGCTCAAAGGGGTTGACGGGATTATTGTGCCGGGCGGCTTTGGCAGCCGTGGGGTAGAAGGGAAAATCAAACTCATTACCTACGCGCGGGAGCATAATATCCCCTTTCTCGGGTTATGCTATGGCCTGCAGTTGGCAGTAATTGAATTTGCACGGCAGGTCTGTGGTTTGGCTAAGGCGCATACGACTGAGATTGATGCGCAGGCGCCTCATCCCGTCATTGATTTGCTTGATTCGCAACGCAATCTGACCAAAATGGGTGCAACCATGCGTCTTGGTGCATACAATGCACTTTTGGCAGAAGGGTCAGTAGTGCAGAAACTGTACGGTGCATTGTCTGTGCACGAACGTCATCGGCATCGCTATGAAGTGTCTCCTGCGTATCACGACGTGCTGGTGCAGAACGGGTTGGTGTTCTCTGGCATGTCCCCGGACAAGAAATTGGTCGAGTTCATTGAACTGCCGCAGCATCGCTTCTTCTGCGCAACGCAGGCGCATCCAGAATTAAAATCGCGGTTGCTCAGTCCCGCACCATTGTTTACTGGTTTTGTGACGGCGTGTAAAGAATTACCGTAGGCAGCTTTTTGTGGGGTTTCATCGGCGGCCAAATACCGATACCCTTTCTTTTTCGTACACTTGTCTTGATCCAATGGTTGGTGAGCTTGGTCGACCTTTCACGATAGTGGATTTGTGCGTGTGGAACAACTAATGGGTACTCTTTGTATTTGATTACTTCTTTGTCATAATGGTATCCTTTTGCACGCTTGTGCTGGGAGAGGATGTCTTTGTCAACACCAAAAATCATCCACCACTGGAAACCTTCATATTCATGGTCTAACGCCTGTTTCTTTATCTTTGTCAGATTAAGAATCCCAGCTTTTATGCAGTGGACGACCATTTTCCATATCTTGGCATTGTGCGTTATATACTTCACGTGCGCATATCCAGTGTCCAGTGGATTGGAAAATAGGAGCAAAAGGGAGTTTATAGCCTAAGAGGGGGTTTGTAGCCAAAGTCGCTGAAGAGGAACATTTATAAAAAGCATGCCTTGCCCACCGATCTTATGACATCACCCATAGATAAGGATAAGGCAGATGATTTAATGCGTTTGTTGACAGAACGGCTTGTACAAGTCGATCCAGGTCAGGTTGATCGTTCACTACAGCGATGCAAGTCATTGTTTGATTTATGTGACCAAATCACACGGGAGCAAAAAGCGCTCTCACTTGTTGATGCAAATCTGAAAAGTCTGTTTCCGACAAGGATAAAATCATTGGGCCATGGTATCAGTACAACTTTCTTTTATAGTCTCTCCCATGATGTTGTTTCTTCGCTGCGTCGATGGAATAACGAGTACAAGACCATTGGAAATTACTATACCTGGAATCTCGTAGATGCAGTAAATGCAATGCCCAAAAATGTAGCGGCAGCTGCAACGGCATTGGCTAATGCACAAAGGCTTTCTCTGTCTGTGTTGAATCTTCTTGCAGATGTCCATAAATTTCTCCCAGCGCATATAAAAGTAGTCTATGCTGGTATCGGTCATTATAATCAATATCTAAAGGACCGCTTCATCAAACAAGCTGACAATAAAAAAGATGATTTGCAGCAAATCGTGATGATGGTTGATCCTCACAAAGTTAAGGCTGAGTATGTAAAAGTTAAGCTCATCGACAGTAATCCGGTTCTTACAGATGTCTTGCTTGAATACATAGGAGCATTACCTGTTTATCGTGAAAGACAAGTGAAAGAAGGAAGGAAAAGAAAAATCCTCCGTGAACTGAGCAGCTATGCAGTCACGGAGGCAGCAGACCGTTTAATGCTCTTATCAGATCCAACGTATCTTGGTTATCTTCAAACACCAAAGACTTTTTTTGAGCGATTGGGTGGCGCGCTGGAATCGTTTGTTGCTTTCCATAAGTCACTGGCCCCTTATCAGGAGAAACTTTTGGACAATCCTGATCTTCAGGTGCAGGCAAGTCAGGCAGTTGCTCTTGTACAGGAATTTCTGGAGAAGGATCAGGAAGCTGTTTTCAGGGACATACGGAAGATAAAGGAAGCTGACTTTGATGCAATTATCCAGAAAGAAGATGAGGTTCTTCCCGATAACCGCAGGGAAAAGGATCACTTTAAGCTTCGCGAACAGCTGCTTCTTCACGTCTATAATACCTTGCAGGATTTATCTCATTTGCCCGTAGGAGAAGAAAAGGAGAACGCTGCGCGCGATGCTGTCCTCAAGGCTGTTGATGTGAAAGTGAAAATAGAGGAAGTGCTTACGTCATATACCGTACGCCGCCTGCGCAAAGATAAGAAGACAGACAATGAGTTTTATGTCGGGCGGCAGGGACAAATCGGGATGTTCTATTTTGCACGTGAACCCACTCCGAGCGCAAAGCTTGATGATGTGATTGGGACGAGTTTTGATTCCGCCAAGAGGCATTTGCAGGAAGTTATTGAAACGGGAAACTTTCCTCATGTCATGAGACTCAGCGCTCCCGGCGGGAAGGTACGAAGTAATATCCTCTTGATTGGACCCTATGGTTGTGGAAAGACAGAGCTTGCCCGGGCAGTCTGCAGCGATGAACGCGTCATTGGAGCAACTGTCAGTGTAGCAAGTACGCTCACTGCTTACATGCATGAGTCTGTTAATAATGTTAAACGGGTTTACGATGCAGCAAAGAAATTACATCTTGATGCTCGTGAATTGAAACCAGTTGTCCTTGTACTCGATGAGTTTGATGGGTGGTTTAAGAGCAGTGACTATGGCCATTCCAGTGTCGATATGGAACAGATCCAAAATATTCTGTTGGAAGTATTGGATGGGATGCAGGATTATAATGGCGTTATCACCATGGCAATGACGAATAAGCCCATGGAGATTCCACCCGGCATTATCCGGCGATTCAGATATGTTGATATTGTTGGCCAATTAAATGATGCAGAGCGGGAAAAGATGTTGCGCATGTATCTTGAGCGTAGCCTTCCCTTGCACGAAGAGGTTCCAAACCATTATTCGGCATGGGCTGCACAATTAGTTGATGCACCCGGAGACGTCATCAGAAAAGTCGTGGATGAAGTGCACTTTGCTGTCGTACCTGATTATATCAGGGCAAATCCCAAAGCTGTTTCACGTATTGAACGAATGCTTCAAAAACGTGAAATGAAAAAAGGGGCGACTGATCAGCATGATGTTGAATACCTCAAGAAACAGCTTGCAGCATATCGGGTCATAACCCCTGATGATGTGGCTACAACTATAGAGAAATTATTGCAGCAACCAAATATCCGGATGCAAATCGATGAAGCAAAGAAGTGTTACAGTGCTGCAAGTGAGCTGCTCGAACAGCTAAGCCATGGCCGAGGGGCCAGGTTTGGTTTCACGCCGAAAGATAAGTTGTGGCAGAGAGAATGGCGGTAATTGTCACTGATGATGTTACATGAAAACAGAAATCTATCAAGGACAGCCGGATAAGAATCTCTATCTCATGCGTGGTCTGCCGGGTTCGGGCAAGTCAACGCTTGCTGCATCATTTGGTGGCACTGTTTTTTCGACGGATGACTTCTTTATGAGAAATGGTGTGTATGTCTTTGATTATCGTCAATTTGGTATGGCGCATAGATGGAACCAGAAAAGGGCATGCGCAGCACTTGCAAATGGAGTACCTCTCATTATCATTGACAATACCAATACGCAGGCCCGGGAAATGAAGCCCTATGTGCTGGCGGGCATTGACTACATATATACCATCTCGCTCGTTGAGCCAGAGACACCCCACAGATTTGACGTAAAAACACTGGCAAAACTCAATATTCACAACGTGCCACTCAGCATGCTGAAGAAGATGTGCAAGAGATATGAGCGCGACGTGACGCTGGAAGATATTCTGGGTGCTTAGAACTCATCCACTTGCATCCCAAACCGCTGTAATGCGATGTCTGCGGATTCGCGGACTTCGGGAGCTTTGTCCTGCTGCAATAACTCAAGCGCAGGAATCGCTTTCTTATCACCGAGAGTGCCAAGCGCAAGCGCAGCTTCATGCCGCACAAAGATATGCGGATCATGCAGCATCGCATCGATGAGCGGGTCCACTGCAAGCGGTGATGCCATTTCTCCAAGGGAAAAGGCGCATTCATGCCGGACATTGGGACTCGGGTCTGTCTTCATTGCTTTGACCAGAAGCGCAATGCTTTCCCCATCGCCGATTGTCTGGAGCGAGAATGCTGCCGCGATGCGGCGTGCCGGTGTCTCATGCAAATCAAGGAGCACACGGCCAGCGTCTTGTTTGTTCATGGGGGTGGGAAGATGACGTTTTCCTTAAAAATCTTACTTCACAGTAATCTTTCTTCGTCCCTTTAATGACCATAATGACATCAGCACCATCCAGAAGAGGCTTGCGCCAAGGGCAGCAGGCGTCTGCAGTTCTTTGGGTACAGAGGAATAGTTCCACCACTGGAATGCATTCCAGACTGTCAGTGTTCCTGCAGTTGCGTACAGATATTCGCGCACCGGAATATTGCCAAAGTACTGCTCTTTGATGATGCTCCATTGCGGCGTGAGCAAAGCCCAATAATGCTGCGCCAATGCACTGACACAGTATCCGGTTTTTTCCCCCACCGTATTATTGACAAAGAAGATGGTGTTGAAGAAATTCCCCCAGAGATTGGGACCAAGGGCTGCCTTTGCCAATGGGTGGTCAATAATAAATCCAATGACATCACCCGATTTCATTAGCCCGTAACTCGCAACGCCATAGAATGGCGCCAATGCAGCAGAATATCGTACCTTTTTCCAATCAACGCGGCCATCTGTGATGAGCTGTGAGCTGATGTCTCCGAGAGGAAAGATAACTTCTGCTGTTGCAATTGATCCAAGGATGGGATGAGCTTCCTGAAACATGCGGTATGCATCAAAACTTTGCTGGGCAATGGTGTCAAGGTCCATCAGCGTTCCCTTTGATAGGTATAGATAACGAGCGGAAGTAGTTTAATGCCCGCTTCGGCGTGAATAGTGAACTCATGATGCCCACCCAACCCAAAACCAATGGGTATCTCCTTTGCCTCCGACGAAAAAGAGTATCTGATTAGTGTGGGCATAGAGTACCATGGCGACGCATGCTGTTTGCTGTCATCAGCAAGGCGAGGCCAGGCCGTATGCTGGTACCATCCAGCCATTTTGGTGGAGTGTAATGTTCCATCTATCAGTAACTGCTGGTGGGGGAGCTGGTACGACACGATTGTTCCATCCGTCTTATAGTCATGGATTGTTTGTTTCGTGGCATCAAGCGTTGAGAGGGTATGGTAAAAATGGTGACCAATAAACTTCTCTAGCATGACGCAACCTGCGTTTATCTCTGCATACATGAAGTGCCGTCTTGTCGCAAGAGAGGATCCATCCTTGAACTCAGCATTGAGCTCCAGCGCCTGGTCGAGCGTGAGGCCATGGTACGTTTCTTTCTGGTTCCATGTCACGCCTCCACCTTTTCGTGCAAAGCCCACAATGGCGAATTGGTATTCCGGAATGTGGAGGACTTTATTAGGCATGCTTGGTACAGGCTTCCTGAGGGTAACGGGACCGCGTCCTCCATGGAAAATATATTTTGTCATGTCCGCTTCGCGGACAAACAGAGTCTTGTTGCCAGTCCGTGCAGCGGTATCAAAAAGTGCAGTGGTCATTTCGTGGTATGCCTTACATACCACCTCTGCGCGTTTGTTCTTCCGTCCAATGCGGAAATTTTCAAAATCCTTCAGCTCTCCCGAGATGTACATATTGGAAAGGATATCACTGGTGACGGTCCAGTTCAGCATTTTTCCCCTCTTGTACAATGCGCGGCAGGTTCTGGCCATGGCCGTCACGCTCGAAAAGAGTTTCTGTTCCAAGTCACTGGTATAGGAACGGATTGCCTTAGTGGTCTTGGTGTCTAGCGTGCTATACAAGATATCACTCGGCAGGATGTTTGTCTGGCACAGGCGAAGCAGTTCAACAAGGACACGATGTTTCTTGCCTTTATAGAGTGCGCGCAGAACGTTAGTCGGTAACACATTGGCTGACAGATACGGTGTTGTGTGCAACCCATACTGTTCAGCAAAACGCATATCTTCTTGTAATTCACCCAACCCATAGTCATGGAGGACAGCCCCCCACAGCCGCCCAAGTCCGGCAGCATAATTGAATGGATCTATTCCCCATTCACGACCAATTATGGCACCGCAGCCCTTGAATGTCAGGATGCGGTATTCTTTCTGATTGACAACAATCGGCTTGTCAAGGAGTATGTCAAGTGTCCGCCCCAGCCGGCGCCCACGCACCCGTCTTATCTCAGCGTGCTTGATGCCTTTTGCCTGTTCAGGGGGAAGAATAATTTTATCAAGCAATGATTCTTCTGGCACAATATCGAATAATCCCTTGATGACTTTCCGTGCAGGGATGACTGCCACAGAGATGGGTTCTTTCTCAATAAGGTAGCCATACGGCCCTTCGGGAACAAAGACTAATTCCAGCATTGCCCCGAGTGATGGGGATGTGATTTTAAATCTTTCTAAAGTAACCACTAATAAGTGTCAAATACATCGGCCGACAAGCAGTTTAATGAGATGGATGCCCATCATTCCAGTCCCAACAAGCATGGTTGCATAATGGGGAAAGTCCCGTCGCTTCAGTTTGTAAGCAATCAGGAGCAGTCCAAGTCCGACTGCAAAGGCAAAGATGCTGTGCAGATAGAAGGCAATGACTGGGTTAAACAAAAATAAGAAATAATCAGCAGTAGCAAGGACAAGTCCTGCAACAATAAACAGAACAACCTGTGTTAACATAGTAATCCACCATACAACAAGCGCCATGTGTGCACGGTCGCGACCATGACGAGGAGCATGATCAGTGCACCGTACCATGATGCATGCTTGCCTTCAGCGTCTCCAGTATGGAACCATGCCAACCCCAGCGCAAGCACAATAAGGATGATATCTACCCATGCGCTGAAACTATAGACTCTATAATCATTGGCCAGAAACAAGACAGATGGGACCAACAAGCCTGTTGCGAGAACATGCTTATACTTTTTCAGCGACATATGTTTCAAACTCCTGACGCAGAAGGTTTATTTCCTGCTCACTAAAGCATCGCGGGTCTAAAGGCAGCAATAAAATACTTTCGCCCAATGAAATCTTGTCTTTCATCATCTGCAGCAGGTGCAAGACGCCGGGAAATGTATTGTTGGAGATGAGATACTCTATACCATCAATCAGGATAATGGATTTGTTTAACCCAGTTATACCAATGTCCCCGGTAGCGAGCACAAAGGATGCTTTTGTCTTATTGTCCTTTGTGTCATCATCAAGGATGAGCATCTTGCCCCGTTTTGGAGGCTCTTTTTTCTCCTCCACTTTCTCTCCCAGCTCCACAACAACCTTCCGTGCATCACTTGGCTTTGAACTGATTTCTGCAGCAACACCGGTTGCCTGGACATCTTTGACCAGTTCTTTGAGGGGCTTTTCTGAGAGGTCTTGCTTTTGGGGTTCTTTTGGCTGTTCAGCCTTTGGCTCTTCTTTCTTTTCCTCTGCCTTCACCGGCTCTTCTGTTGCCTCTCTCGCTGGTGGTTCTTCCTTCTTCTCTGTTGGCTCTTCGTCCAGCACCAGCATACCGCCTCTCTTGACCGTCACAGCAACACCGGCCTTTTCCACGTCCTTAACGAGTTCCTTGAGCGGCTTCTTCGCAATTTCTTCACCGAAAACAACTGGTTTCTTGCTGATCTCTTTGACTTCAGCAATCGTTTCGCGCATCTTCTGCTTCCATGATTCTTCAGGTTTTTCTTCAGGAACTGCTTTTTCCTCAACGACGGATCTTCGCTCTTCTCCTTTCTCCACCTGCTTCTCAATCATCCCCTCTTCAGGTTTTGCTTCCGGAACGGGCGTCAACGCCCCTTCTTCTGTCGCCTGCTGCTGTGCACTGGTCATGAATTTTTCCAGCAGGAACCCCAATTGTTCCAGTTCAGATGGATCCACCGTGGTCATGGCAGCCTGCACATGCGTCAACCAAAGGACAGGCGTCACCTGCAGCTCATATTTTTTCTGGATTGTTTCTGGCCTGTCGCGTGTAATAATCATTCCACGAATGCCATGCAGCACCGCGTCCATGAAGATGTCATAGCCTTTTTCGACATCCTCAAGAAGATATGTTTTGCCGGGCTTGAGCTGGTACTTCATTGCAGTGGACAGGCGTTTTTCCACAGCAGGCGTCACTTCAAGAAGAGCCTGTCCCGTTGGGCTTTCGTAGAGGAGCACAAAACCGGCAAACATGATGACCATGTGGGACAGTGATATGGTGTAGAGCAAAACATTGCCTTCGGTGTAGAAGAAAATAGGGACAAATACTGTGTAGAGCAGCCAACCGAGGGAAAGGAGCGCAGCATAGCGTTTCTTGCTCACCTGATAATATTTCCAGAACAAGAGCGCAACGAGGACATTGAATGGAATATCAAAAAACACGATATGCAACTGGTCTGCCAGCCGCAGATTCCGGACAAAGAAGTCAAAGTACAGCAAAATCAATTCCTGTAACCCGAAGAAGACAAACGGTAACGTGAAAGTTAATGACCTTTTTGTGGTCAGGAGATTAATGACGCCGAAATAGACAGACAGGAACAGTAATGACTCCAATGTCTGGCGTGCAAACTGCAAGAGGAAATAGGGAAGAATCTGCAACACCACAAGCCGGCTCACAAAAAAGCCTGCAATGAGGTAACTCATGAAATGGAACAGGAATGCCCATGCCCAGAATCTGGTGCTCTTATCATTCGTGACCCACCATCTCCTGAACAGGACTCCAGAAATACCCAGTGAGAGTAAGGCTTCAGCAACAGGGAAAAAGGAAAGGAGGGATGCCACTCAGACCACCTTGAACTCCAGCTCAACCATCTTAAGGTTCTGCGGCTCAAAGGTGCCGGGATTAAGCGGCATAACCATGGTGGCTTTCTTGATGGAGATAGTATCCTTAAGCACCTGGAACAGATGGAGAATCTTGGTAAAACTGTTGTAGTTCACCAGATACTCAAACCCGTCAAGATAAATGACCGCGTTCTGGGCCGTATTGATGAAATTGGTAATGTGGTACGATAATTCTTCCAGATCCGTTGGCCGCAGATTGCCTTCGCCCGCTATTTCCGTGAGCCAGTACAGCTTGACGTTTTCGTACTCTTTGTGCGCTTCTTTCAGTTCTTTTGGATTAGTACGGGTAATGCATAGCCCCGTGGCCCCCTTTGCAAGCATCTCGCTGAACAGCTGCATGCTCCGCTCTGTCTTCGGTTCTTCAACGACATAGGTGAACCCCGGGACAAGCACAGGATGCTCAAGCTGCTTGGCACGCTTCTCATATTTCTCTGTATATTTGATGCGCTCGATGAGGTAATAATTGACTGGTGTCGTCATTCCAGTGACCAGTAACATCAACCCGGCAAATAACCAGAATGAGACGGACTCAATGACTGCCATGGTGCTGAACACGAGCAGGACAGAGGCGGCAGCAGCATATGCAAACAATGCATTGACCACGAGAAAACTGGTGACCCAGACGTTTTCCTCCTTATTGGGAGATGTCTTCATTTTCTGCAGCAGCATGTACATCAATGCTGCCAGCGCACCGGTTACAATCAGTAAATAGAGCATCACAACCCCCTCAGCTCCCGTTCCAACAAGGTCCATTTATCTGCAGACACAATGCTCGGGTCCAATGAAAACAGCAGGACAGCGCCCTGCACAGCGACATGGTCTCTGACATCTTGAATGAAGTGCAGCACGCGCGGGAAGGGCAGTGCGTTGAACATATATGCCAGTCCGTCGAACATGATGATGGACGGCCCAGTCTTTTCCATGTAGCGCTGGATGGCATATGACATTTCTTCCACTTCAGTCGGGTTGACCGTGTTGGTGGCACCCACTTCAGAGAGCCAGATGATACTTGCACCACTGAATTCTTTTGTCTGCTGCCGCACAATGTCCGGGTTTGTTCGCGTCACATACAAGCAGGGCACTTTGTACATGATCGCATCCAACATCACTGCATCGGCTGCCTGTTCCTCTTTGATGAGGTACGTTGCCCCTTTTTCGACAGGAAATTTCCCCTTGCCTATCATGTCTGCCTGTCCGGTCAGCCGCACCCATTCAAATTTTGTCTGTTTTGTGAGAAAATAGGCTGTCCCGGCAACCACTGCAATGATTGCATACGAGCTCCAGAGGAAGGGTTTTATGTCAATCTGCTGAGGTACGAAGTAATTCCCCAACAGAAAGATAAAAAAGAGAATCGTCAGGCCGCAGAACACGCCAAGGAGACTGGTGATGAGGCGTATGTCATACTGCCTTAGGTCTGCACGTCTCATGCCACCACCTAATACGGCAACTTACTCAATGCTCTGAACTTCTTGCTCTTGTAGTCAAGGATGAAGATGTTCATGTTCGCGTCAGTCGCACGCAGCTTGATGACGTTGAGTTCTCTGCGCACCTTGAGCCCGTCCCTGACCATGGCGAGCTTGAAAATCCCGTCTGACAAATAATCCTCAACACCATACTCGCCGATGCGGTCGCCCACTACTTCGGTGATGAGGAGCGTTGTCACGTCAAGGTCACGCATGAACTCGAAGAAATGGAACAGCTCAGTGCGAGGCTGCTTGAACTGCGACAGGGCATATAATGCGGACAACGAGTCGAGCACAAAAATATCAACAGCATTTTCTGCTTTCAGTGCCTTGACAATATTCTTGAGGCAGAATATCCAGTCTGCATCCGGATTGATGTTCTTGAGGTCCTGCAGCTGCTTGCGCATGGCGCCAACATCAGTCATGACTAATGTCCCGCCCTTTGACGCTTTGATGGCGGCAATGGCCTTGTCCATCTTTGAGATATCTGACAAGACGATGGTATTGACTTTGGTGATGTCAAACCCCATGGCCACAAGGTGATTGAGCAATGACGTGGAACTCTGTTCCAATGACATATACAAGCCATTCTTGCCATTGACCACTTCATTATAGAGGACGTTGAAGGACACGGACGATTTCATGGTACCGGACGTCCCGGCAACAAGCGAGACAAATCCAGTGGGGATGCCACCTTGCACCATCTCATCAAACCCTTCAATATACAATGGAACACGCTTAATCTGTTCTGCCTTCTCAATCAGTTCAGCCATAGTCTCACCTTGTGTGTGTCAAGCATAATAGTTTTCCTTCTTTTGTGCTTACAATGATATTTTTCTTACCATCGGTCTTGTGCAATGCAAGCCCAGTGATAACACCATCAGTATGATATTGCCATAGCTTTGTCCCGACCAGCTTGCCGGGCTCCTGCGTAACAACTTCTGAAGTATGCCCCGGTTGGTAGGCAATAGCAGAGATGCCGGGCATGTAATCCAATGAAAAGGTGCCTAATGCATCCAGCACATAGACTGACTTGTCATATGAGCCAGCGATGACTTCAGGCCTGTTATCATTATCAATATCCGCCACGAGCACCGGAGCAACAACCCAGAAATTTGTCTCATACGTCCACATCTTTTGACTGTTGGGCGAGAGCGCATAGACTTTATCATCGCCAGAGCCAAAGAAAATCTCCATTTCCTTATCGTCATCAACATCTGTCACAGTTGCCTGTGTATAGAGCCGACCCTGTGCCTGAAACTTCCAGACAAGATTCCCATTCTCGTCCAGCACATAGAGGAAGGTATCCTCAGAGCAGACAAGAATCAATGGCTTGTTGTTGCCAAAGATGTCTGCAATGATGGGCTTTGCACCGATCCTGCCGCCGGTCTTGTACTTCCAGTTGGCTTTGCCTTCTGGCGTCAGGGATGTGATGAATCCATCATTTGTCCCGAAGATAAGCTGCGTCTTGTCCTTTGTGGCATAGAACGCAGGGCTGCCTTCCAGAGGCGATTCTGCTTCATACTGCCAGAGCAAGCCGCCTTCCTGATTCAGGACATACAAGAACTTGTCGCGGGACCCAAAGATGATTTCCTGTTTCTTGTTGTTATCGATATCTGCAACAAGCGGCTGTCCTCTGACAGCACCCTTTGCCTTGAATTGCCAGAGTACCTTGCCCTCATTGGATAGTGCAGAAACTAATCCGTTCTCAGCTGCGATGATGATGAGAAAGCGTTTGCCTCCGTTGATAAACTCTGTTGCCAATGGGACGGCGTAGATGCTGTTCAACGCCTCTTTCTCCAGAAACATGGCTTCCATTGCGCCCACAGCAGCTTCAAGCTTCTGCATCCATCTCAGGGAGCCATCATGGGCAAGACAGTAAATCTGCCCGTCCTTTGTGCCGACAATGATTTCCTCTTTGCCGTCATAATCAATATCTGCGCACGCTGCAGATGAAAGAAGTGAGGATTTGGTGTCAAACTCCCAAGACTGGGTGATGGTTCCCGTCTTTCCCCCCCCGATTTTGCTCACTAATTCAGAGAAAAATCCCATGGTTTTATCCCACCTTTTTTATCTGCCAACCGTGGGCATTGAAGTATATAAATGATGCTGTTTTTT
>JACQSS010000053.1 GCA_016211195.1 Candidatus Woesearchaeota archaeon | reverse complement strand
GTCATGAGATGTCACCTTCCTCACGCAGGAAAGAAGTTATATATAAAGATTTTGCTACCACACAGTAGGTATTTGCTGGTGAACTACCACCGGCTAAACAGGACACTTTCCTACTGCCCACATGAAAAAAAGAGAAAAATTCAACCGATATATTCCAGTTCTTTTCTCACGCCGCCCGCAAGCGTCTTGCCTGCAAGCTTCTGCATCTCTGTCCTCTTGAGCATCTCTTCCTCGACGTCGCGGATCTCCTTGTCAAGTTTCTCCACTTTGACAGAGAGAGAAAACTTTTTGGCGAGTTGCTGAACAATTTCCTGCGCACCCTTGATGCCGAGATACATGGGATGTGCATAGGTCTCTGCAAGCAGGCAAAGCGCCGGCATGGTGCGTCGGCCTGCCATTCCCAGTAGAATACCAGAGACACCCATGACCGGGCCGACCACACCATATAGCTTTGGATTGATGGACATGACTTTACGATAGCGTTCGATAATGGTGTGCTCATTTCCTGTGCAGTACACAACCGGTTTTTTAGGCATCTTCTGCAAACCGATGCCACCCAGCGTGATAATTTCCCGGCAGCCGAGCTTTTCTACTGCATCAAGCAACGCATCACAGAAACTGTACGAGCTTTCTTCGTCAATGGGCTGCAAGTCGCCAACGAGGAACAAAAGGTCCTGCCTGTTTTTTTGGCCGAATGACTTGTAATACAGCGTGATGCTGGGTAGTTCCACCAACGATTGTTCGTTGACAAAGACAGATGATGGAAAAGAATAGGAAAAAAAATCAAACAGGGGCTTCGCGTGAAGCTCTTGCGTGAGAAAGTCTGCAGCAATCTTGCCCACGTTACCGATACCAGGCATACCTTCAATGAGCACGGGTTTGTGGAGAACCGGTACGTCACCCAATTGCGTGATTTTCCACGTCATAGGGCTGAAGAAGCATGTGGATTATATAAACGATACTGGTTTTTACAGTAGTCCCTGTGCGACGAGGTCCGGATATTTTGCCTTGCGACGGTAGTCACCATACGGGTCTTCAGGAGAATACTTTGGTGGCTTTATCTGGCTTGTAGCGACACCACATGAAGAACAGAGGTTCTTGAGAGTATATATCCGGCACTGAGGGCACTTCAGAATGTGTTTCGCCATCTTACTTTTCCTGTCGCATGAATGATGCCGTTGCACCGCTCTTCTTGAGCTCCTTAAGGATAGCATCAGATATCTCTTTCAGCAGCGCTTCGGCCGCCTTATAGTCTGGAGCGGTAACAACAAGATAATACCGGCCAGCACCAAGATAGCTTATCGTAAGCTGCTCGCGTCCTTTCTTTGATCCTTTCTCAAATGCCTGCCGGATCTCAGCAATACCATTTGGTGTGTAGGTTGAGACCGTGAACGTTCCAGAGATAGTGACTTTGGGTGGCTTGATGCGCTGCATGATGAGTTCAGTGAGTGGCTTGGCCGATGCCTTGCTGACACCGAGTTCCTCAAGCGTGGCCTCACCAAATGCGACTGCCTGAAAACCCGTGAACACGGTTGGGTAGACTGCACATATTTTCTCAGATAACTCAGCATAGAGCTTTGGTAGTTCCTGCTTTGTCTCCTTCGCAAGATGCTCGACAATTTTCTCTGCCTTCTGCTCCTGTTTCAACGTATCTATTTTCTCCCGGCGCTGACCTTCTGCCACACGGCGCAGGGAAAGGTCGATGTGACCTTTCTCCAAATCGATGCGGAGCACTTTGCAGACAATCTTCTTTCCTTCAGTAATATAGTCACGGATGTTTCTGATGCGGCCGGGCGCAATCTCAGAAATGTGTATCAGTCCAGACTTTCCGGGAAATTCGTCAAGGTTGACGAAAACAGAATTATAGTATATCTTCGAGACAGTACACAGGAGCAATTCTCCTTCTTCCGGCATCCCTGTTCTTTTGAGCAGCATTATTCCAGCACTTCCAGCACACGACCAGTCACATCTGCTTTCCCACCAGTGGGATTGGCAAGCGGCTTTTCGCACACGAGGCATGGAACAACATTTGCCGGTCTGCTGAACAGGATCTGCTCATTCTTGCATTTTGCACACCGGACTTTGATGAATTTCTGCATCGACATCACCATCTCCAGAGAAAAACGGCTTCTTTATAAAGGTTGTTGGTCAAAAAGGCTTCTGGGCTTCATCCAAAAAATTCGCTTCGCACTGGGTTGGCGTCGGCTCGGCTCATCCTATAAACCACACTGAGCGGCACCTTCCCGTATGCAGCGACTAATTCCTCTTGTCCATGTTACCCATTCTTTAGCCTCACAAAAATGATGCCAACCTATTTTTGGATGAAGCCTGGACAAAAAGGCCAAAGGAAAAAAAGCACGGGCACAATG